>CBCTKQ010000051.1:0-10230 GCA_965147515.1 uncultured Eggerthellaceae bacterium
CCTGCATCTCGGTGAGGTTGCGCCAGAGGCGCTTCGGCATGAAGTGGCGGCGCAGCTCGGGGTTGTACCTTGCGTCCACCGCGACGCATTTGTAGAAATGGCGCCAGGCATTCTGCATGGTGGCCTCCTCGGCCGACCTGTCGGGAAGCCGAAGGCCGTCGGGCCCCGCTTCCGAGGCGTCCACCAGCCGCCAGCCTGATCCGTCGTAGACCCCGGCTACCAGGTGTGCTTCGTCGAAGATCATGAAGGGCTGAACGTTGAAGCGTTCGACGAAGTGAGGCATGACCAGCGGCACGACCGAGTCGCGGGGGTTGCACTTCGCGAACCAGAAGTCAGTCCCGCCGCCGCTTAGGTGCTCGAAGCGGACGAATTGGCGCATGTGCTCGCATTCGTTTCCGACCGAACGGCAGATGGCGGCGATGGGCGCGACCTTCTCGTGCGCGAGGTTTGACAACGGCCGCGCCTTGCCCGAGTGTTCGTCCATCACGTATCGCACGAACTGGTAGGCGGCCCACCCCGCATCGGCCCTTGACGAGCACGACGCCTTGCGGAGCGCGTCCCAGGCCGCACGTCCGCCTTTTGCCGCAACGCCCTTCCTCACGCGAATCGCATGGGACAGGTCCGTTTCCACCCGGTGCGTCCTTTGCCCCAGGCGCGGTTGGTGCATCTTGCTGGAAACAACCTCGCCTGGATGTTCGTGGTTCGCATAGGCTTCGAAGATGGCCGAAAGGAGACCTTCTAGCGAGCCGTCGTAGACGTAGGCCACCTCGTCGAATATCTCGCTGCTGGCCGTCATGCGGCGCAGAACAGCTCGTCGACCGTCACCTTCGTGCGCGATCGCGGCCTCATGGTCGCTGGCTGCGCAGGCGCCGAAACGCCTTGCGCCGCCTGCTCAGGCGCCGTCGTGGGGCAGCATGCGGAACCTTCCGCTGGCACAGCAGTCGGCAGCCCCGCCTGCGGCGTCGAACCCGACGGAAGCGCCGCTTCTGCAACTGACTCGAAAAGGCTCATCTGGCCACGCATCGCGGCGTCGGCGCGCCTGCCGTGCCGACCGCCGTCTATTGGGGACGACAGCACGGCATGCAGCCCTTCGCGCGAGAAGTCGACGCCCGTGCCGAGGTAAGCGCCGTTGCACGTCACGAAGTAGCGTGCGCGCTTGAGCGCGATTCCCAGCTTCTTAAGCTCGCGTTCGCCAAGGGTGGTCTGCCTGCGCGCCTTCAAGATGGATTTGGCCCCGCGCACGCCTATGCCAGGCACGCGCAGCAGCATTTCGTAGGACGCCTTGTTGACCTCGACGGGGAAGAGGTCGAGGTTGTTGAGCGCCCAGTTGGCCTTCGGGTCGATGTCGCACGCCAGGAACGGGGCGTCTTGCCCGATTATCTCGTCGACGTCGAACTCGTAGAACCGAAGCAGCCAGTCGGCCTGGTATAGCCTGTGCTCGCGGTCGAGCTGTATTGCGTCGGTCTGTGGAAGGCGCGCGTCGCTGACCACGGGCGTGTAGGCGCTGAAGAACACGCGCTTGAGCCCCATGCTCTTGTACAGCGCAGCGGAAAGGTTGAGGATCTGGTAGTCGCTTTCGGGCGACGCCCCGACGATCATCTGGGTGGACTGCCCTGCGGGGACGAACGCCCTTGCCGCCCTCTTCGGGCGCTTGGAGGCCATGTAGGTGGTGCAGGTGCGGCGCCTTAGGGCGCGCGTTTCGGAGTCTTCCGCGATGGACTCGCTTATCTGCCGCATGGGGGACAGGATGTTGCGCCTTGACTTGTCGGGCGCGAGCAACGCGAGGCTTCGCTGCGACGGCAGTTCCAGGTTCACGGACATGCGGTCGGCAAGGTAGCCTATGCGCCTCACGAGCTCGGGCGAGGTTCCTGGGACGGCCTTCGCATGGATGTATCCGCGGAAGCCGTATTCCTCGCGCAGGATGCGCAGCACCTCGATCATGCGCTCGGTGGTGTCGTCGGGGGTGCCCAACACGCCCGAGCTTAGGAACAGCCCTTCGATGTAGTTTCGCCTGTAGAACCCGATGGTGAGGTCGGCCAGCTCGCGAGGGGCGAAGGCCACGCGCGTCATTTCGGCGTTGCTGGACCTGCAGGCGCAGTATGCGCAGTCGAAGGCGCAGGCGTTCGTCATGAGCACCTTCAGAAGCGTCACGCATCGCCCGTCGGCCGTGAAGCTGTGGCAGCACCCAGCAACGGACGACGCTCCCAGCTTGCCCTTCTCGCCGCTTCGGTCGATGCCCGACGACGTGCAGGCGACGTCGTACTTCGCTGCGTCTGCGAGTATTTCCAGCTTCGAAATGATGTCCATGACGCATCACCCATACATATGTTCGTGCGAATGTATGTTCTATATTATGGAAACTGGCGCTTGCAGTCAAGAAAGAAAAGAGCCGGCACTCGACCGGCTCTTGTTGCAGCTTTGCAATGCTGTCTAGACTTGGAACAATTTCCAAACGTTGTGAAGCAGCTGCGCCATGGACGCGCGGCTCACCTGCCCTTGGGGGCTCACCATGCGCAGGCCGTCTGCGGACTCCAGCGGAAGCACGCCGTTTCCCACGGCCCAGCCGACCGAATCGATGGCCTTCGGCGACACCGAGAAGCCGTCCGTGATAGTGATGAGGCTGACGGGGTTGTACAGCGTCTCGAGGCCCGAGTTCTGCACGTATGCCCTAAGCATCGTGCACGCCTCCTCGCGCGTGAGCGGGGTGTCGGGGTTGAACACGTTCGCGAACTGCGCGGCGTCGGGCGAGGTGTTGCCGATCATGCCGATGCTTCGCGCCCAGCGGATCGCGTCGCAGTAGGGCGAGTCGGCGGCCACGTCGTCGAAGGGGAGCGTGTTGTTGGCCGGGTTGCCGACGCCTGCAAAGCCCACGGCGGGGCGGCCGGCCATGTTGTACAGCAGCTCGACGGCCTGGGCGCGAGTCACCGCGTCGGCGGGCCTGAAGTCGAATGCGCCGCCCGAGGGGCCCATGAGCCCTGCGGACGTGACGTAGTCCAGTGCGCCTTCCACGACGTAGGGCGCGCCGTAGTCGACGTCGCGGAAGCGGCCGCCCAGGTCGAAGTTGACGTCGACGTACCTGGACGTGGTTCCGTCGAGCGTCATCTTGGATGAAGCCTGCCACACCTTGTATGTTCCCTGGTAGTCGCAGGAGGTGTTGTACTGCGCCACCCACTTCTCCCAGCCGTCGAAGACGGGGTCGGTCAGGTAGTGAGTCCACCAGTAGGTGTTGGCGTAGACGCCGGGCTTGTACCCTGCCTGGCGGATGGTCTCGCAGAAGGTGGACGCGATCTGCGGGAGTATGGGCCGCACCGCGTCGTCGCGCGACTGCACCTTGTCTTCCAGGTCGAGATAGACGGGAAGGTCGGGCGCGTGTCCTTCGATCATGCGCAGGGCGTGCGCGGCCTCGCTGGCGGCTTCCTCGACGCTTGTGGCGTAGGAGTAGAGGTAGACGCCGTAGGGGATGCCCAGCCTTTCGCACTCGGCCACGTTGTACGACCAGAAGCTGTCGTCCTGCTCGGTCATGTCGGAACCGTATCCGCAGCGGATGATGGCGAAGTCGATGCCCTGGGCCTTCACCGACTCCCAGTTTATCCAGCCCTGGTGCTGGCTCACGTCGATGCCCTTGCGGGCCGCGTTGGCGACGACCGTGCCGTCCCAGGCGACGTAGCCGTCCTCGGTGAGGGGCCAGTTCCATTCGGGGGTGGTGTCTTCCCAGGAGGCTTCCTCTTCGACGGCCTCGGCGGCCGCTTCCTCGGTGACAGGCGAGGGCGTTCCTGTGGTTGCGAGCGGAACCGTGGCGTTGATCACGCCCTCGGGGCGCGGCGCCGCTGGCTCGTCAGCGGCGGGAACGGAAGGATCCGACGCCGTGGCGTCGCTTGAATCGAGGGCCGCGGAAGATGCGTCCTCGGAAGGCTGCTCGGCTGCGTCGGATTCGGGCGCCGTCTGCTGCACTGCGACCTGGGCCTCGTCGGCGAACGCCTCGGCGGGGTTTGCCGCCATGGCGGCTGCAGGCGCCCCGAAGGAGGCCACGAGGGCCGCCGCGACGGCTGCGGAAACCGCCTTCCTTACCGCCGTCTGTTCGATTGCATGCGAATCCTGCGTATCGTTTCTCATGTCAGTTGCTCTCTTATGTGCGTCATTTGCTTGCAGAAAAGGCGGCGTGTTGCGGTTTCGTTGGTTTTGCCACGGAACAATTATGCGCCCCTAACTGCGGAAACCGCAAGCACGCGGGGCGAATTCAAAGAAACTTCACGGTTCGGTAACGACCGAGGCTCGAAAGAAGAATCGCACACGGCGCATGCCTCTCTCATCCGATTCGACGCCCCGTTGTTGCATGCGGACGGGGCTTATGGCGAAGAGCGAACAAAATGCTAAGAGCTGCGGCTACATGGAGCCATCCTGAGCTAAGTCGAATCTTCGCCTAATACGCCCCGTCCTTATGCAACAGCGTCTCATAAGGATTTCGAGCAGGCACGCGCCATGTGCGATTCTGTTTCGGCGCGGCAAGGCTTGTTGCCCAGAGAATCCGTCTGAGACACAAAAGAGGCCCGAAGGGCCGCATATGAATGCGAGGGAGTGGAGCGCACGAGCGAAGCGAGCAGCGGAACGCGGATTCGGTTGGGCAACAAGCCCTGCCGCGCCCCTTCGTTTTCTACTTCTTGGCCCCGTACTGCTCGTAGTAGGCCTCGATGGAAGCGACCTGCGCCTCGTCCAGCTCGCCCTTCTTCTGCAGGTAGTCCACCACGTCGCCCATATGCACGATGGCGCCGGTGGGGAAGCCGTAGCGGTCGCTGACCTCCTGCAGGGCGCTGACGCTGCCCCCCTTGCCGACCTCTTGGCGGTCGAGCGACACCATGAGCCCCACAACCTCCACGTCGGCGGCGGCCTTCAGTATGGGGTACGTCTCGTCGATGGACTTGCCGGACGTGGTGACGTCCTCCACCATCACGACGCGGTCGCCGTCGTGCAGCTCGCTTCCAAGGAGGATGCCCGCGTCGCCGTGGTCCTTGGCCTCCTTGCGGTTGGAGCAGTAGCGCACCTCCTTGCCGTACAGCTCGCTTACGGCCATGGAGGTGACCACCGACAGCGGGATGCCCTTGTACGCAGGTCCGAACACCACGTCGAAGTCGAGGCCGAACGCGTTCTCGATGGCCTGCGCGTAGAAGACGCCGAGCCTGTGCAGCTGGCTTCCCGTCGTGTAGGCGCCGGCGTTCATGAAGAAGGGCGACTTGCGGCCGCTCTTGAGGGTGAAGTCGCCGAACTTGAGCACGTTGCTTTCGGTCATGAAGTCGACGAACTGCTTCTGGTAGTCGTTCATTTCGTCCTCCTTGGGAATCGCTGCGCACATTATACGTTGAATGGGCGCAGTCCGGCATGCGTTGCGCTAATATGAACCCAACGCATTCAAGCGTGTGTCCGGGCAGGTTCGGGAGGTGCGGGTTGCCGCTGTTCGTCGCCAACTACAGGTCGCCAAACGCGTCGGGGGAACGTTCCCGGGGCTTGTTCGAGTTCGAGAGCGAGGCGCGGCTGGGTTCGAAGGCGAATGCGCACGACGCCCGCGTCAAGATGCTGGAGCTGTACGGCAACGACGCGTTGGCCTGGACCATCGAAGACATCAGGCACAAGCCGAAGAAGGCGGCAGGCGCGCAGGCGGACGGACAGATGGAACTGGACTTCCGCGAGCCCTTGAAGGCGCCTCCCAAGCGCCGCCGGTCGACCAAGCGCGGCGTGGTGTGAGCCCGTCCGCGGCATCGGAAGCAGAGGTGACCCCATGAAGAAGAAGCACGTCAAGTTCCTCAAGCAGATCGTGGAAACGCCCTCGCCGACCGGCAGCGAGGTGGCGGTCGCCGACATAGTGCGCGAGCGGCTTTCTCCCATAGCCGACGAGATACGCACCGACACGATGGGGTCGGTGCACGCCACGTACGACGGCTCCCTGCACATCGCCGCCGGCGCCGCCGACGCATTGCGCGACGTCCAGCCCGAGGAGTTCGCGCCTCCTATCTATGGCCTGCGGCCCGACCAGTCGGACATGGGCGACTACCACGACCCCTATTTCGACGACGAAGACGAGGACGACGAGGAAGCCTTGGTGGACGACGAACGGGACGTCTTCGACGGGCTTCCCGCCGAGGCGCCGCTCACGCTGATGCTGGCGGCCCACATGGACGAGATCGGGCTGATGGTCACCTACGTGTCCGACGAAGGGTTCCTCTCGATCGCCGCCATCGGGGGCGTCGACGCCGCCATACTCCCAGGCATGCGCGTGGACGTGCACGCGCAGGGCGGCACGCTTCGCGGCGTCGTTGGCCGCAAGCCGATCCATCTCATCGACGCCGACGAGCGCAAGAACGTCACCCCGCTGGACAAGCTGGTCATAGACCTGGGCATGCCTGCGAAGGACGTGAAGAAGAAGAAGGTGCGCGTGGGCGATTCCATCACCATCGCCGCCGGCTTCGAGCAGTTCGGCCGCGGCATGGCCGTCTCGCGCGCGTTCGACGACAAGGTGGGCGTGTTCATCGCCTGCCGCGTCATGGAGAAGCTGGCCGACGACCCCGACTACGGCGGGAACTTCGTGGCCGCCATCACCGTGCAGGAAGAAATCGGCACGCGCGGCGCAATGACCAGCGCCCATGCCGTCATGCCCGACGTGGCCCTGGCCTTCGACGTCACGCACGCCACCGACTACCCCGGAATCGACAAGACGAAGCACGGCAACATAGTCTGCGGGGGCGGCCCCGTCATAGCGCGCGGGCCCAACATCAACCCGGTGGTCTTCGAGCGCCTGGTGAAGGCTGCCGAGGACGAGGGCATTCCATACCAGCTCGAGGCCGAGCCTTCCGTCACCGGAACGGACGCGCGCGCCATCCAGGTCACGCGCGAGGGCATCCCCACGGGGCTCGTTTCCATACCGCTTCGCTACATGCACACCCCCACCGAGGTCATCAGCCTAGACGACGTCAGCGCCACCGTGCGACTGATCGCGCGGTTCGCTTCCGACCTGGACGAGGCGGCCGACTTCGTGCCCGGGCATCCCGAAGACTACGAATCGGACCTCATGCTGGAAAGCGGCGAGTTCGACGAGGACTACGACTTCCTGATGGACGAGGTCGTGAGGCTTGCCGAAGAGGTGGCCGACTTGCAGGCGCTTGCAGGCGTCGGCGTCCACCAGGTCGCCGACTGGGGAACGCTTGAAGCCTACGGCGAAGGCTACCAGGACGCCGACGAGGACGCAGGCTACGTGTTCGCGGAAGCGGACGAGCATGCAGCGCCTGTCGACGGATTCGCGCCAGGCGAGGGCGGCTTCGAAGGCTATGCCGTCGAAGGGGACGGCTATGTCGACGAGGAGGCGCTTGACGGCCATGCGGACGGCGAAGGCGCGTCGGTCGGCCACGCGGACGGCGACGAGGGCTTCGAGGACTACGCGGCAGACGACGCTGTGGACGGTTCCCACGACGACGGGGTGGTTTCCCCCGAGGACGCGCCGTTCGGCCGCCAGCAGGGTGCCATTTCGGCCGAGTTCGCATCCATCGACATAGACGCCAAGCCCACGTCCGACGCATCCGTGTCCGCCGGGTCCTTCCAGGTGCAGATGCCGGCCAAGGCCGAGTTTCAGGGCGACGCGGATGGCGCCTGCGGCGATTCGGACGAAGACGGCTACGACGACGAGGCCCCTGCCGCGTACGCCGACGACAGCGAGGGCGCGCCCGCCGTCAAGCTGAAGTTCGAAGACCCCTACGGTGCTGGCGACGCCGAAGACTCCGAAGACTCCGACTACGACGAGCCCGGCGAGAAGCGCCCGTCGCCGCATCCCGCAAGCGAGGGCGCGAGCGTCGCGCGTTCCACGCTTCCCATCGTGATGGTGGACACGACCGCGCTGGAAGGCGACGAGTAGGCGCATGGCGGCAGGCAAGGGCAAGCCCATAGCGAAGAACCGCAAGGCACGTCACGACTACGAGGTCCTGGAGACCTTCGAGGCGGGTATAGAGCTGACCGGGACCGAGGTGCGCTCGCTTCGCGAGAACAACTGCCAGCTCACGGACACGTTCGCGCTGGTGAGGGGCGGCGAAGTGTGGCTGTCGAACCTGCACATCGCGCCGTTCTCGAACGGCAACATCGCGAACGTCGACCCCGACAGGCGGCGCAAGCTCCTGCTGCACAGGAAGCAGATCCGCTACCTGGCGCAGAAGACGCAGGAGAAGGGGCTCGCGCTGGTCCCGCTCGACATCTACTTCAACGATAACGGTCTGGTTAAGGTTGGGCTCGCCTTGGCCCGCGGCAAGAAGCTCTATGATAAACGTAATAGCATGAAGGAACGCGACATGAAGAGGGACGTGGAGCGCGCCTTGAAGGCTAGATAGCGAAGGAGGCCGCCATGAGCCTTGACAACGAACTCGACATCATCGAGGAAACGGGCGAGACCGACGCCG
Organism: uncultured Eggerthellaceae bacterium; assembly: GCA_965147515.1. Taxonomy (GTDB): domain Bacteria; phylum Actinomycetota; class Coriobacteriia; order Coriobacteriales; family Eggerthellaceae; genus MGBC163016. The sequence goes on from CBCTKQ010000051.1 coordinate 8,430, forward strand.
AGCAGATCGACGAGGAGACCGAGATCCAGGACGTCGAGGACGACATGGACGAGATCCTGGGCGCCGACGCGCTGGAAAGCGACCAGGAGAAGGCCTACGACAGCTTCATGACCGACAACGAGGCGGACTACGACGGCTACGACCCTTTTGAGGTCGAAGAGGACGAGGCCGCGGAAACCGAGGCCGACGTCCTCAACTCGGAAGGCTACCACGAGGAAAGCGTCCACGACATCGAGGAGGAAGTCCTCGAGATGGAGATAGAGGAAGGCGACATCCACGCCTACCTGGTGGACGAGGACGACAACGAGGTCGGGTTCGTGCTGATCGACGACGAGGGCAACGAGCAGGAGTACTACTACGTCGACATGGACGAGTACGAGATCGTCGACGAGGACGGCGACGAGGGCACGCGCGTCGTGCGCGCCTCGGACGACGAGGAGTTCGACCTGGGCATCACGCGCGAAGGCATAGCCGAGGCAACCGCCGACCTGAACGCCATATACAAGGACGGGGCCGAGGTCGCAGCCGAGCTGAAGGACACCGTAGCCGACATCAACGAGGGCCTCAGCTTCCTGAAGAAGCGCCGCTAGGCCGTTGCGCCTTTTGTCGCGTTTGGAACGCGGGGCCGTCCCCTGTTCCAAACGTCTGCGACGTGCTAGAATCGGGAATCCGTCATGTGGGGGCGACTGGTTTCGACATGGTGGGTCCGATGCGAGGAGCAAGCCGTGGTCTCCTCACCACGCTAAACAGGGGTACCGTCAAAATTAATTGGCAAAACCAACACTCAGTACGCTCCGGCGTACGCCATGGCAGCTTAGTAAGCGCCATCCGCTGAACCTGATATTTCCCCGCTTCAGGGAAGGCGTCAACTTCAGGGGAATGCACTGCGCGCCGTAGCCGGTATTCGCGCAGCCAAGACCGAACCGGCTCGCCGTTCCAACGTTTGCCTGCGAACCTAGGATTGGCTAAGAGCAAGACCCACAGGACAAGCTTGTAGCGTCTCGCAAAAGATCCAGTATGGACCGGAGTTCGATTCTCCGCGCCTCCACCAACTTTTGTTACGTCGTTCTGCCGAACGACGTAACGCGAGACGCTGCGCGGACGCCCCAGCGGTTCTCCTTCGACCTCCAAGCCCTCCTCGCGTACGCAAGTACGCGTCGTCGGGCTTTCGCTCGAATTAGAACCACCGGATGCGCCGCTCGCTCACCTGCCAACTATGCAACATTCCTAATACATTTCGTTCGAATCTGAGCCACTTGAATCCCGTAGCAGAATTCATCAAACAGATGTTTGTGTTGCAAACGATGAGAATATAGACTGTTGCCATGCACGAGAACTCTTGAAATAGCAGCCCCGAAAGCAGAGGCTTGGAAATAGATCCGACAAACCTGCAACCCTGGGACGGGCCGGCGATACTGCTGGTCGACCTCGACGCGTTCTTCGCGTCCGTCGAGCAGCTGGACCATCCGGAATGGCGCGGCAAGCCCGTCATAGTGGGCGGCGACCCCGACAGGCGCGGGGTCGTGTCCACCTGCTCGTACGAGGCGCGCGAATACGGGGTGCGATCGGCCATGCCGTCGTCCACGGCGCGCAGGCTGTGCCCCGACGCCATTTGGACGCACGGCCGCTTCGACCGCTACCGAGAGATGTCGAACGCGGTCATGGCCATCATCCGCGACGAGACGCCGCATGTGCAGCAGGTGTCCATCGACGAGGCCTTCGCCGACGTGTCGCCCACGCGCACCAACACCGAGCACCCCATCATTGTGGCAAGGCGCATCCAGGAAAGGGTTGCGTTGCT
>CBCTKQ010000052.1:0-10225 GCA_965147515.1 uncultured Eggerthellaceae bacterium
TTCCTTGGAGGGCGAAGGATAACCGCTGGGGCGTCCGCGCAGCGTCTAACAATACTTCGGGCGTCTAAGGCCTAAGTATCACAAAGAGTCGATGTAGGCCTGCATCTCGTCGTCGATGAGGCCTTCGCCGAAGTAGTCTATCTCGCGTGCGTCGCGGAAATCGCCATGCAGCCACGCGCCGCGCATGTCGAGCCAATGACGGTCGGGCTCGCGTTCCACCTCCGGGTGTTCGGCCAGGATGGCGTTGCGGGTTCGTTCGCAGCTGTGAAGCCGGCAGGTCTGCGAACGCACGGGCCACACCATGCAGCGGTTGTCCACGTCCAGCAGCGGGCACGTGAAGGGCCCGTTGTCGCGGGCCACGACGCCGTTCTCGTCAATGTACGCGCGGATGCGCTCCACTTCTTCGAGCGTGATGGCCACGATGCGTATGTTGCAGCAGTCGCCACACTGCCTGCATCCCTCGTATCCGTTGAGCTCGGTTGCCGTGTCCCTGTTTTCCATGCTCCTTAGGATACAGCAAAAAAAGAAGGGGCCCCGCTTGGGAGCCCCCTCCAGGTCGGATGAATCGACTGGTGCGACTTGACTCTACTTGTAGAGCTTGTCGACGCCAGCAGCCTTCTCCTTGCCAAGGCCCATTCCGCCGAACACGAAGAAGTAGATGAACGGAAGGAGCATGGCGATGAGCATGATCGGAAGAGCCATGTCGGTCTTGGAGAAGCCGGGGATGGCCAGCGGGCAAACGATGCAACCGATGAAGTTGATGATGACCACGCCGATCATGATGTAGAAGCGACCGTTGCCGTCCGTCTCGGAGAGCGGATTCTCTTCGGTCATCTTCTGGAGCTGGTCCATGGTCTTGCCGCCGGTGTTCTTGACGAACAGCAGGGTGCAGACGAGGCCGAGCACGAACGGGATGAGCAGGACGAGAACGACCATCGACCAGTTGTTGGACATGGTGCCGTTGACGTCATGCTGGAACATTGCCAGGCCGGCAGCAGCGCCGAGAACGATGGACGAGCCGGAGCCACCGAAGCGGGCGAACGCCTGGCACCAGGAAGTGCCGGTGTTGCGCAGCGTGGTGGGATAGGACTCGGGCATCAGCGGCTGAACGGCGGTGATGGCGTAGTTCAGGCAGAAGCCGAAGAGCAGCATCAGGAAGATGCAGGGAACGAAGTTGCCAGCAGCAGCGCCAGCCAGCGGAGCGCCGTTCACAGGAGCCTCGCCGGGGAACATAGGCACGAACACGGAGCAGGCGATGATGGCGATGATGCAGGCCACCCAACCGATCCACAGTGCGCGCTTACGTCCGATGGCGTCGGAGATGAAGCCGACGACAATGTTGGATGCGATAGCAGCAACGTTGTTCCAAGTCTGCAGAGTAACGGACTCAGCAGGGGTGAAGCCGTTGCCCTGGAACCAGGTGGGGATCCAGGCGTTCATGCCATAGACGCAGAACTGGCCGACGAAGTAGGCGGACCAGATGGCGCAGGTGGCAACGATGAACTTGCTGGAGAACAGAACCGCCGGGCCGCTCTTGGCAGGCTTCGGAGGAACGATCAGCAGGCTGGGATCGAACTCGACGTCGACGTGACGGGTAGCCTTGACGATCTGGGTAAGGCGAGCGCACGCCTTCTCCTTCTGGCCATGGTTGGCGTACCAGTGCGGGGTCTCATGCATGCAGAAGAACAGGATGATTCCGTAAACCACAGGCAGAGCGCCGATCAGGTAGCAAAGACGCCAGTTCTGGCAGAGCTCTTCGCCCTTGACCATGATGGTGCCGTCGGTGAGGCCAGGGATGATCGGGTTCGGGTTGGAGCAGATGGGAGCAGCAACCAGACCAGCGATAACCCAGCCCATGACCATGAAGGCCATGCCGAAGGTGACGAAGATGCCGCGCTGCTTGGAGGGCATGCTCTCGGAGAACACCGTGGTGACGACCGGGATGCAGGAGCCCACGCCGAAGCCAGCGATCAGGCGGAACGCGCAGAAGAACGCGTAGTCAGGCGCGAAGGCCTGGGGCAGCGTGAACAGACCATAGAAGATGACTGCGATGGTGAGCATCTTCTTACGGCCGATGGCGTCGGACATGATGCCTCCGACGGCGCCGCCGAGAACCATGCCGAGCAGGCCCCAAGTGGTCAGCGAGCCGGTAAGTGCGGCGATGGGCTGGCCAGCAGCGATCTGCTCTGCAAAGAACGTAGGTGCAACGTAAGTGTTGGTGGAATTAACGATCATGAAGTCATAGCCGTCGAAGATCATGGCGAATGCCAGGAGGACGAACACGACCCACGTGTGGCTGGAAATGCCTGCGCGGTCGATGACCTCAGATACTGTGAACTCTTTACCGTCCATCAATACCCCCTAGATAAGGATAGTTTCACGATTCCGCCGCTTGATGGAAAGCAGGCGGAACGCCTTGGAAGTTTCGACCCACGCGGTAGCAAGACTGGCTTTGCGACGAGAATTGAGGGTATTGCGAACATCTCAATCATCTAGGGCTGCTGAGGTGTGCGTAATAGCTAGAGAAAACCCCTGCTTGGACAAGGATTGCTCGACCCCTTCGAGACTACGTCGCAGTCAGAAGAAACGACCGCGCGTAATCCTCCTTTCAGTCTTCTCTTCCCATGTTGATGATTTGTCTATTAAAGAACTCAGCCAAGATTTCCTTTATAGGCAAATCACACCGTTCGCGCTTGTTTTGCAGCCACTTACGGCGCAGAAAAACGCGTTGTATGTAGGATATGTGATGAAGGTAGCAAGGTCAATACAAAACTTCAGGGCCGAAGAATGTTTTCCTCGACCCTGAACAAACGCCTCGCCCGGACGCTGACGTTTCCAGCTTGCACGCATTGGAAGCCTGCGATTGTGCTAATATTTGCGTTTCGAACGTGGTCGCGTGGCGCAGCGGGAGCGCAGGTCCCTTACAAGGACAAGGTCGCAGGTTCAAATCCTGCCGCGACCACCACCTTTTTACCTGAAATCATCGCCTTGGTCGCCTCCCAGCAGCTTCGACTGCTGCTTCAGGTGCTCCATCTTCTCCTTGTGGCTGACGAAGTTCTCTGGCGCGGGCTCGATGCCGAGTATCTCGACCTCGTAGGTGAGCTTCTTCCCCGCAAGCGGGTGGTTCATGTCGAACGTGACGATGCCGTCGGTCACGTCGATCACCGTGGCCTGCACAGGCTGCCCGTCGTCGGAGTTGTGCATCACGACGCGCTTGCCGGGCTTGATGCCCGACACGGGGATCTGGTCCAGCGGGATCTTCTGCGTGAAGTCCTCCAGGTACTCGCCATACGCGTCGTATTCGCTTACGGTGAACGTCTTCTTCTCGCCCACCTCGTTCATCTTGAGGATCTCGTTCTCGAACCCGTCCACGACGAGGTCCATGCCCGTCTGGAACTCCATGGGGTTGTCGGCGTCGGCGAATCCGAACACGGTGCCGTCTTCAAGGGTTCCCTTGAAAGTGAGCTTTACGGTGGAGCCAAGTTCCATTTCGTTACCTTCCTTCTATTCCACGACCGTGACGTCGGCGGTGTCCGCCAGCCATTCGGTGGCCTTCGTTTGGCGCGCCATCTTGCGCACGTCCGCCATGCGGTTGGCGTTCTCCCACTTCTCGCGCGATTCCTGGCCGCCTTCGCCCTCGAACATCGCCGCGATGTCGTCCTCGGTGACCTTGAGGCCCTTCTCGTCGAAGATGGCCTCGAGCGTGCAGTCTATCTTTGCGCGGTGCAGGGCTTCGGCTTCGATGTTCTCCCTCATCGCGTCGCCTTCGACCTGGTTCTGCAGCATCCACTGCTGCAGGTTTGTGCCGTCCTTTTCAAGGTTCTGCATGAACTCGCGGGCGACGTCCTGGCGGATGAAATCGACGTAGTAGTCGGGCACGTCGCCGTCAAGGCGCTGTATGGCCTGCTCGACCACGCGGTCGACCTTGATCTTGGGAAGCTCGCGCTGCTTCTGGATGCCGATGTTGCGGCGCATCTGGTCGCGCATGTCAGCGGCGTCCGTGCACCCTACCTTGGCGGCCAGCTCGTCGTCGAGCGGGGGAAGAATCTGGCGGCGGAAGCCCTTCACGTCGACGACCGCATGCAGATGGCCGTCTCCGAAGTCGGACGTGCCGTCCTCCTTGATGGCGTCGAAGTCGAATTCCAGCGTGTCGCCGGCCTTCGCGCCCACGACCTTCTCGTCGAAGGTGTCGGGCATCGTGCCGGTGCCCAGGCCCACCATGCGAGTTTGGGCAGCCAGGCCGCCAACCACCTTGTCTTCTGAGTCGGTGACCGTGATGCTGGCCTTCACGTAGTCGCCCATCTCGGCCGCATGGTCGGGGTCGTCGATGTCCTCGAAGGTGTGGTAATAGTCCTGCAGCGCCGCCAGCTGGCGGTCTACCTCGGCCTCGGTGGGTTCCTCGGGAGGCATCTCGATGGATACGGGGCCGTAGTCGGTGAGCTTCATGACGGGAGCCACGGGGCCCGACACGGTGAACTTGAACGGCTTGCCCTCTTCCAGCATGTCGTCCACATGGAAGTCGGGGTCTTCGATGAAGATGACGTCCTGCCCGTCGATGGCGGCAGGCGCAAGCTCGTTGATAAGCGTCTCGGCGACTCCGCCCATGGCGTTGGCATGGCCGCCGACGCTCTGTTCGAGCACCGCGCGCGGGGCCTTGCCCTTGCGGAAGCCTTTCAGCTCGCGCTTCTGTATGTCTGCGAAGAAGCGCTTCGACGCAGCGTCCACGTCTTCGGGGGACGCCACGATGGTCATTACCAATTCCTGCTTGCCGTCGTCGGCGTATTCGCGGTTGATTTCGGTGATTTCCACTTGAACACCCGCCTTACAGGGACACGAAGGCGTCGGGGAACTGCTTGTTGGCGTTCAACACGTCCTGGCTGGTGTCGCCATAGCGCAGCCATTCGGTGTCGGTCTCGCGGCGCTTGATCATGGCGTTCTCCATGACGATCTTCAGCGCCTTGGTCTTGAGCGCGTAGTCCTCCATCTGTTCGAGGCGCCCGTCCATCTCGATCTGGCGGCGCTTGTACGCCTTGTCGTCGATGCTGTCGCCCGGGATGATGGCGTAGAAGTCCTCGGCGTCGAGGGTCAGCCCCTCGTGGTCGGCGTAGGCCGCAAGCGCGGAATCCTCCATGAGGCCCTGTATGGCCCGCTGACGGTTGTCCGCGTATAGCTGCTCCTCGCTTATTCCACGGCTGGCGCAGAACGTCTCGACGTCCATGCCCTGGCGCATGATCATCTCCTCGAGGCGGTAGTTCGCCGCATAGATGGAATCTTCCACGAGGTCTTCGGGAAGGTCTTCCACCAGGCGCTTGGCCAGCTCGGCGCAGACGACGGCCTGGTCGGCGAGTTCCTGCACCTCGCGGTTGTCGCGGTACATGTTGTAGCGGATGAAGATGAGCAGCTCTTCGACGTTCTTGAAGTCTTCGCAATGGGCGTCGACCCATGCGTCGGTGAGCTTCGCTTCCTCGCCGTCCTTGGCAACGTTGTAGTTCAGCCAGTTTATGGCCTGCTGCCTGATTACTTCCTCGGGGATGCGGACCTCTTCGGCGACCACGTAGACGGGGTCGTACGAGGTCAAGGTGAACTTGGGTTTCGCCATCGGTAACCTCTCGACTCGATGCATGCAATTTCATCCAGCTATTGTAGCGGATACGAGAAGGCATGGAGCGGGAAGCGGAGCGGCGTAGCAAGCTTGCGAGGCTGCAATGCGTGACTCGAGCGAAGATGGGGTTCGAGGACTGTCTGGGGCGTCGCAGGGCGACGCCGAGTTCCGCAGAACCTTCGCGAGAGCCGCATTGCGGGAGCCGAGTCGCTTGCGAGCCGCCCCGCTTCCCACTCCCTCGAATTACTTCTTCAAAACGTTGAGGCAGACGGCGCGGTAGGTCGCGTCATCCCCCTCGACCGCCTTCACCTTCTCGCCGGCCTTGTAGCCGCGGTCGGCCTCCACCTGGTAGTCGTCCACCACCTTCGGTGCCCCGAACCCGGCCGCTTCGAGCATGTGCGCGTTCTGCGCGTCGGTAAGACCCGCCTGTATGCTGTTCCCCAGCGCCCGCGCGGCCTCCGTGAACTCGGCGTCGTGTTCAGCGCTAGAGAACACCGTCTCCATGATCAGCAACCCGCTCGGCTTCAGCACGCGGGCGAACTCGCGAAGGGCGGCCTGCTGGTCGTAGAACAGCGTGATGGCGTTGTTCACGTACACGGCGTCAAACGTGCCGCTTCCTATGCCGGCGCCGATCAGGTCTTCGGGGAACGCCACGCGGAACTCCATGTTGTTGCCGGAAAGCCCGCTGTCATGCCAGGCGCGGTCGGCGCCTTCCGCAGCTTCCTGCACGTAGCCTTCCACCCAGTCGACTCCCATGGCGAATCCGCCGTTGCCCACCATCGAGGATATCTTGTAGACGCCGCGGCCGCGGCGGCATCCCACGTCCAGCACCTTCTTGCCCTTAAGGTCGCTGGCAGGGAGGTGCATCTTGCAGTCGCTGGTGAAGGCGTACTCCAGTTCTTTCTCGTCGTAGTAGGAGCGAAGCGCGTCCGGCGAGGGGTTCTCGTGGTGATTGAAGCCGTGCGCCGGGTCATGCGATTCCGTCCTGGCCGAACGCTGCACCTCGGAGGGCTTGGCGACCTCGTCCTTGTCCATGACCGTGCCGCCGCCAAGGGCCACCCCGCCGCTCATGTCCACGCTGGTGAAGTCGAGCAGGCTGTTGTCGCCGTGCGCGGCGAAGCTCTTCACGTTCTCCTCCAGCTCGGCGAGCATGGACGCGCGGTCCTCCAGCCCCATGCGTGCCGAATCGACCTGCAGCTGGTCGTTGTGCTTGTAGTACGCGTCGTTGCCGTAGTGCGCAAGGTACTGCGTGGTGGCCTTGCGCGTGGCCAGCTCGGCCACGAAGACCAGCATCTCGCGCCCGCTGAAGCATTCGTCCACGAATGCGAAGGCGTTGTCCATCTTGGAGCCCACGGCGTCGACCGCAGGCTGGATCTTCGCGACTTCTTCCTTGTAGGCGCGCTCGAGGGTGTGGAACGCCTCGTCGCCGACGAGGGTCTTTTCCATGGTGCAGCGCGCGGCGAACTCCTTGAGCTTCGCTATCACCAGGCGCTCGCGGCGTATGGCGGCGCTGGACATGATTCCCGACCCCGCCTTGCGTTCCAGTGCCGACTCGCGCTTGGCCGTAACGGGGGCGAGCACGGTGTCGATGGCTCCGCCCCGCACCAGGGCGTCCTTCGCGCCGCGAAGCACTTCACGCAGCTGGAGCACGATAGCCTCCTGTTCCAGCACTCCTTCGCAGTCTCCCGCCAACGCATCAAGCAGCAGCCCGATGAGCGCGATACGCTCGTCGAAGTCGGCGGCTTCCGCGCGGTTCTTAATGCTTCCCGACACCGACCCGTCCAGGATGCTTGCCACCTGGTAGTCGGAGCGGTACTTCTCGAACAGCGTGTAGTACACCGCGAACTGGTCGGCGATGTCGTCGTCGCGCAGGAACTGCACCACCAGGTCGCGGTTCACGGGCTTGCCCAGCTGCTCGTACAGCGAGATGACGCGCGCCAGGTCCTCCCAGCCGCGCGTGGTGACGAACGACTTGCCGCCTCCGGCCTTCGACTCAACCTTGTAGAAGCAGTCCTTCTTCGTCTCGAGGAACGTGGTGACGGCCGGGTGCAGGCCCACCTGCACGGCGTAGTTCTTGAAGGCCGCGTAGTCGGGCTCCACGTCGATCTCGCGCATGCGGTCGAGCGTCACGATGTCGAACTCGTGCACCTGCTTGTTGTACTCGGGCGGGTTGCCGGCGCACACGACCACCCATCCGTCGGGCACCTTGTGCTTGCCGAACGTCTTGAACTGCAGGAACTGCAGCATCGACGGGTAGAGCGTCTCGGACACGCAGTTGATCTCGTCGAGGAACAGGATTCCGCAGCGCAGGTCGGTGCGTTCCATGTAGTCGTAGATGGCGCCGATGATCTCGGACATCGTGTACTCCGACGACTCGTACTCGTAGCCCTCGAAGTCGTGGTGCTCGATGCGTGGAAGGCCCAGCGCCGACTGGCGCGTGTGGTGCGTCATGGAATACGACACGATGCCTATCCCCAGCTCTTGCGCGATCTGCTCCATGATGGCAGTCTTGCCTATTCCGGGCGCACCCAGCAGGAAGACGGGACGCTGGTGCACGGGCGAGATCACGTACATGCCCGCGTCGTCGGTCTCGAGGTAAGCCTCTACGGTGTCCTTTATCTGCTCCTTCGCCGATTGAATGTTCATCGCTTCAGCCTTTCTATGTCGCGCTCGTCTATCGTCAGCTTCACGGCCCAGGGTGGGACCGGTGGAAGTTCCCGCGATCCGTCGTCCACGAAGACGAAGGCCACGTCGTAGTCGGGCATCTTCTCAGGGAACTGCCCGAACCCGTCGGTGAAGTAGATCATGCCCTTCATGTCGGAAAGCTCGCCGCGAAGGCGCAGCATGTCCACGTAGTCGAAAGTGGGCCGGAAGTCCGTGCCGCCGAACCCTCGCACGGCGAACCCCCGCATAAGGCGGTCCACGTCGCGTACGTCGGTGACCTTTAGGTCGCTTTGCACCTTCGAATCGGCCTGTATCACGTGGATGTTCACCTCGGTTGAGAAGTCCTCCGACTCCTTCAGGATGGAGAACGTGTGCTCCAAGAACTTCCGCACCAGCGGGCCCGACACCGATTCCGACGTGTCGACGGCTATCACGAAGTCGCGGATGGTCTCCGACTCCTTGTATTCCAGCGGCTCGATGAACGGCATGTTGCCGTACATGTCCATTCCGAACGTGTAATACGTGTAGTCGAACTCGTCGGGGTTCAGCCGAATCTGCTTGGTCACGGTCATGAACTTGCGCAGGAAGTCGGTGTAGTCGTAGGTGCGGCGGTTGGAGAAGGCCAGCGTGGCCATCAGGTTGCCCGCCTGCTCGCCCCATTCCTTCGAGAACGTCTCGAGGTTCATCTCGATTTCCTTGGCAAGCTCCTCCCAGTCGCGCCTCTGCTCCTCGTCGTCGTCCGCGGACGCGTCGGGCTCCACCGTTTCGAAGCGGCTGCTTCCCGCGTCCTCGGCGTCCTCGTCGGGCGCCTCTTCGTCGCCTTCGTCGCCGGAATCCTCGTCGCCTCCCTGCGTGCTGCGGCTTTCCTCCTCGCCGGACTCGTCGTTGCCCAGCGTCTCGGACCTCAGGCCGTCGTTCTGGAAGTCGGGGTCTTCGTCGTCTTCCAGCATTTCCTCGGAAGGCGACTGCTCGTCGCGGGGGCCGTCGCCTTCGTCGTGTGCGTTGGCAGGCCATGCGGCGTGGTCGTCGCGCTCGAACAGCTGGTGCCATTCGTTCAGCTTCCCTCGGCCGACGCCTTGGTAATGCTGGCCTTCCGGGGCCTGCACCAGCCCGCACAGGAAGTCGTACACCTTGTTGGGAAGGAAGCTTCCCGCAGCGAGCGTCACTTCGTCTATCGCGCCCTTGCGCGCATCGTCGTCCTCGCTGGGAAAGCGTGCGCCGCACAGGTCCATGGTCACGCTTTCGACCACCATGTCGCAGGCGAGCGACCAGGCTTCCTCACATTTGTGGTTGCGGTCGTAAGGGTGCCGGAATATGCAATGCATGACCATGTGGAGGTAGTCGCGCACCGATTCGTCGAACGACTGCCTGAACCGGGCGATCACGCGCTGCGGGTCGTAGTAGATGACCTTGCCGTCGGTGGCTATGGGATACGTCATGCCCGTCCGCTGCGGCACGAGGTCCATCCTCCACAGGGCGCGGTCGAGGAAGCGGAACTTCAGCATGAGCTGCACCCGGCATTCCTCGATGATGTCCTCGGCCAGGCGGTCCTCGTCATGGCGCCGCTTCTGGGCAAGCTCGGCCTGGCTTATGCGCGCCGCGTCGCCGCTTGCACGCATTGCCTGCGCGCCAGTGGGAGCCTCCTTGGGGTCGAGGAACTGGTCGCCGTGGTATTCCGTCTTGATGGGGTCCATTCGCAACCTACAGGTCGAAATCGATCGCCGACGAGCCGAAGCGGCGTTGCTTCTGTTCCAGCAGGTAGTTCGTGACGGACGCGTCCTGCACGGCGCTTGCCGCCTCTATCACGTCGGCGATGTTGTCCTTGTCGATGAAGCCGAGGTCGATGAGGCCCTCAATCACGGACTTGTCGTCGTGACGGGCCGCGTCGACGCATATCTCCAGCAGGTGGTTGCGAAGCGACGTCTCCATGAGGCTTTTGTTGTTGGGCGTCATGCAGAC
>CBCTKQ010000053.1:0-10113 GCA_965147515.1 uncultured Eggerthellaceae bacterium
GTCATTAATGCCTGAACCATTGAAACAGGCGCTGCGGTCGACGGAACCCTTTGCTGGGAGCGCATCGCGGGTGCGAAGCTGGGGGTTTCCCTGGAATATTCGCGAATTCTCCAGGGAAACTCCCGGCTCCGAACCTATCACTCTGCAGAAGCCCATGTGCCTGCCGCCCATGGCAGAAGCCCAGAACCGGTATTCCCTCATTTGCAGGAGGCGAACCCGCGACATATAATCGCTCGCATGTCAAAAGCAAAGGGAAAGATAATCATTCATCCAGGAACCAACGTATGGCCGCATGAGATGCGTACCGCAAAGGCCATCGCATCACGCGGGCATGACGTATTCTTTCCGGAAGTGGACGACAACGATTATCGTAGCTCACCGGACGTTGTTGTATTCGGCATGGTTTGGGAGATGAAATCGCCAAGAAGCCCGAAGAAGGCAAAGGTGTTGAAGGTTGTTCGCGAAGCCATCCACCAGTCGCCGAACGTGATTTACGACAGCCAGCGAGTCAAAAATTTGACCGATGCGCAAATAGAACATGAGCTGAGAAGAATCGCCCCTATGCTGAAGGCATTGAAGAACCTGCTCTTCGTTGGTAAGAAACGGCAGGTCGTGGTTGTCAAGCAAACCCACCCATTTGACATTTAACCCAGCAGACCCTATGATTCATTCTCGTGAAAGCACCGGTATGGAGGTCATTTTCCTCTTGGATCGGTGCTTTGCTTTTGCAAGCGCTCGACAGGTGGACATTTCACGCAAGCTCGGCGCTTTCTTCGTACAAGGAATCCGTCCCCTGCTCCAGATTAAGCAGATGCCGCCAACGCCGCGGCCGTCCGAGGCCGGCCCTCGCAGCGCCTCAGATCGGGGCCGACAGGACTGATTTCTTCGACATTTGTCCAAGACGCCGCGAAAATCCGCGAATTTTCCAGGGAAACCCCCGGCTTCGCACCTGTGATGCGCCCCCAGCAAAGGGTTCCGTCGACCGCAGTGCCTGATTCAAGGGTTCAGGCATTAATGATGTTAAAGCTCCCGAACGGTGAGACATCGCCTACCTCGGGAGCCTTAACATCAAGAATAATAACCCCCGACTTCACTTTATGCCAATCACATCGTCCTTGCGGTTTATGAAGACAAGGCGCTTCAGGCGTGTCAGGGGACGTTCTCTTTTGGCGCAGATTGCGAGTAAGGGCTAAAGCCGTTTGCGAAAAGTAAATGCAAAGAGAACGCTTGCTTTGCACTTACTTTGCAAAGCAAGTATACTGAAACGACTTTTGATAGGAGGCGCAGGCGAATGAGGGAGTCTAAAACAATCGAGTTCAAGCGCGATTTGTCACGGTCGTTCCTAAAGACGGTTAGCGCCTACGCCAACTTCGTTTCCGGTGACATTTTGTTCGGAGTAGGTGACGACGGCGAGGTCATCGGCGTGGGTGACACCGATTCGTTCTGCCGCGACCTGGAGAACATGATAAACGACAGCATCTCACCCATGCCGCGTTTCACCCTGGAAACGAGAACCCGAGGCGGGCGCGACGTTGTCGTGCTGCATGTGTTCCATGGAAAGGACAAGCCATACCTTTACAAAGGCAAGGCCTACAGAAGAAGCGACACTTCGGATGTCGAAGTCGATAGAATCGAGTTGAACCGCCTCGTGCTCGAAGGGCAAAACTTGTCCTTCGAGGAGATGCCTTCGAAGAACCAGGCCCTCTCCTTCGCCGCGCTTGGCAGGAAATTCCGCGAAAGAGCGCACGTCGAGAACCTCGATGCGGACGTGCTGAAAACGCTGCGCCTCTATTCGGATTCGGATGGCTACAACAACGCTGCAGCCATCCTTGCGGACGACAACGACCTGTTCGGAATCGACATCGTCCGCTTCGGGAGCAACGCAGACCAGATACTCGACAGGGAGCGGGTTTCGGGCGTTTCCGCCCTCCGGCAGCTCGATGAGGCCATGTCCATGCACCGTCGATACTACCAGTACGAGCGGATAGAAGGCGCAACGCGCAATGCGCACGAAAGGGTTCCCGAGGAGGCCTTCCGCGAAGCCGTCGCCAATGCGCTCGTCCACCGAGCTTGGGACACCCCCGCCAATATCCAGATATCGATGGACGAGACACGCATCAAAGTCGCATCTCCCGGCGGCCTACCGCCGGGCATCAGCGCAGAAGAGTATCTGACGGGTCATGTTTCCGTGCTGCGCAACCCAATTCTCGCCGGCGTCTTTTTCAGACTTGACTATGTCGAGATATTTGGAACCGGCATCGGTCGTATCATGGCAGCCTATGAAGGAAGAGACGCCAGACCGGAATTCGACATCAGCGACAATGCAATCACGATAACGCTGCCGGTGCTTGGCCTTCCACAGGAGCTCACCGCTGACGAGCTGCGCGTGTTGAAGGGATTCAATGGGAACAGGATTCTCTCCCGCCTAGAGGTTCAGAGGGAACAGGAGCTTAGCCAGGCGAAGGCAGGAAGGGTTCTCAACTCTCTTATCGCGAAGGGTAAAATCGTGAGGGAATTGAGAGGGCGCGCGACAAAGTACCGGCTCGCGTGATGCCGTGAGGGCCTGGCGCGATGGATCGGAGAGTCCCGTCAGCGGCGTCTGGGCGTGCAAGGTGCTGCTAATGTCTACGTTCCTGCGCACAAAAACGGCTCTAGTGTCTACGAACAAGATGTGAATTCCAGCTATGGTGTCCGCCATTGATACGGGGAAGATGGGGAACAGCCGCATCGACGAGGGCGCGAAGCGCCTGCTGAAGCTGAAAGGTCGCGTCGAGACGGCGCACGAGGGCGAACCCAGCTTCCTGATGGTGCTGACGTCGACGCAGACAGCCTATCGGCGCGAGGACGGCGTCTACGTCGTTCCACTTGCCGTCCTTGCGCCCTAGCGCGCAGGAAAGTGTGTCACGCGATGAAATTGCCTCCGTGTAAGCAAAATGGGCGAAAATCGTTGAAAAGGCTAACGGGGGCGTTCGCTTCCGACGCGCAAGCAGGCCTACGCAAGGGCGCAGCCTGCAAGGGCGCAGCGTGCGTTCTTGCGCGCGAGGCGGGCTATGCGGATGCGGCTGAAGCACAAGGTGCTGGAAAACCCGACGGCGTGCATGGATGGTTATTTCTTTCCGATGGCGGAAATTATCGCCGGAGCCAGATACAAAGGCTCAAGCTCGAGAGCTCCTTCGTGCGACGCGTCCTTTTGAGAGAAGAGAATCCGCCTTGATACAACCTTCGAGTACTTTTCAACGAACTTCTCGATGGACGCATGGTTGTTTATGTTCGACGACTTCACCTCGATGGCTGCGATCTTCGCCTTGTCTGGAAGCAGGAAATCGACCTCATAAGAATGGCTTTTGCCTTTGGGCGTCCAGCTGTGGTAGTACAGGCTTCTTCCGCTTGCAGCAAGAAGCGCCGCATATGCCCCGTTGCAATTGCGCTTCCACTCGAGCAGCTTGTCGTACGCCTTTCTCCTGAACATGTTGCCCCTTTAAGACTCATTCGTAGAATTGTTTGTTTCGCAATAGATGATAAAGCCAAATATGCATGATTCGCAAGGCTTGATATGTTGAAATATGCATGTTTCGCAAGGATTGGCATATCAGAGAAGGTGCGTTGGCGAAGGCGTCCCCATGATCCTGGAGAAAAAATCTCAAGGAGAACCAGATGTCGTACCCAAAAAGCATCCCTCCTCTGGCACGCTGCCAAGGAGGGGCGCACTGTCACGCGGCTGCGGCTGCGGCGTTGGCGGCCAGGAAGGCTGCGCGGCGGGACGCGGCCAGCGCCGCGAGCGCGGTGGCGCCGCCAAGCCCCGCGAGCAGGGCGACCTCCGCGGCGGAGAGCGGAAGCTCCACGCCCGCAGGGCCCTGCGAGCCGAACAGCGGGCCCGCGCCCGGTCCTGGCGCGCCGCCTCCCGCGCCCCCTGCGCCGGCCCCTGCGGCGGGCGTGCCGGAAGGCGCCGACACGAGCTCGCGCACGACGACGCCGGGCCCCGCGGCAGGCACGGTGAAGCCGGCCGCGAGCGCAAGCCCCGGCGGGTTCCAGGGGGTCTCGGGGGCGTGCGGCTCGAGCGGCCCGCGGCTTCCCGGCGCGGCGGAAACCGCGCCTGTGACCGCACCGCCCGGCGCACCAGCGCCAGCGCCTGACCCTGCGCCGCCGCCAGCGCCAGCGCCTGCACCCCCGCCAGCGCCCGCGCCGCCGCCCGGAGTCGGGCCGACGGGCCCCGCGGGCGGCTCATCCGGCCCGGGGCCCGGATCCGGCGGGTCCACAGGGTCAACGGGGTCCACGGGGTTGGGGTCAACCGGCCCGACCGGAACGTCCTCGTAATAGGCCACGTACGACGCGTCGCTGGTTACTGCGCGTTTCGCAAGCTGCGCCGAATCCCACTGCCCGCCGGCTGCATCCTCCCAGCATGCGAACTTCTTGCCGTCCACTGCCGGTGCGGCGGGCGCGCCCGGAGTCACGCTGTCGCCTATGCAGTGGCCTTCGCGCACGTCAACGGCCCCCACAAGAGACGTGCCGTCGGCCTCGTAGAACGACACCGAATGTTTTCTGCATTTCTCCACGCCGTTCGGCAGCTTGGCCAGCAGCGAGTCGTAATCTGCCAGCGTTTTGCACCAAACGTCGTCGATCGACCCGTAGTAGCTTGCGCCTTCGGGATCGTCGCATTTCACGGTGGAAAATACGTCCGCATCGAACTCGACTACGACCCCCTTGGCAAGGTGCTTTGCAAGCGTACCATCGCTCAGAATCACATCCGGCCCGCTGCTCACCTGCGTCCCGCTCCCGTCGCCAGCGGCCAGAACCTTCCCGCCGGCAGTCAGCCTTACGCCGCTTCCGATGGAGATCTCGCAGGCATCTCCTGAGATTATCGCGTTGCCGCCTGCCTTCAACACGGCGTTCTTCGAAATGGACAGGCGCGTTCCCGAAGACATCGCCACTCCCGATCCAGCCGCCGAAAGCACGCCGTCGATCTTCGCGGAGGCCGTCCCCGACGTTATCGAGACCGCGCTGTCTCCTGCGGTCGATGAAAGCGTTGACCCGACTCCCACTGCAAGCGAGCTGTTGGCTCCGAGTTCGAACGTGCGCCCCAGTGTCAACATGCCGCCCATCAGGTCGTACGAGCAATTGTTGCTCGAATCGAACGCAGAAGCTGCCGATAGACTGCCGCCTGTCTGCACGAAGCTCACGTAGTCGCTGCCACATCCGGCGACCAGGGCGCCGCCTGCGTTAAGAGAGCCCGGCCCCAGCACGACGATCGTGACCTCTCCTTGTGCCGCAAACGCATTTCCTGCGCACGTCAGAGTGTTGCCGCCGAGCGACAGGCTGAACGAGGTTCCCGAAGGAAGCACGACCGGCGCGTCGATGGAGAAGCTGGACGCAAGCGTGACGGCGTCGACTCCGTCGGCGATAGCGGCCGCAAGCGCCGCCTGGTCGGTGATGGCGTTCGCGTCGTAGGACGCGGACAATGCCATCATCTCAGGCTCTTCGACGATGGAAGCATCCGGGTTGCTTTCGCAGCCGGAAGATGCCGCACCGCCATCAAACGTTGCAGAAGCCGTGACGAGACGACTGGTAATGTCTTCGGTTGGTTGGGAAGCGCCTTGCTCTTCGGAACTGGCATCAGCGTTCGAGAAGCCGATGCCGTCTGCGTCGACAACGCTTTTTTGCTCGCCCACGGCTGAAGGAGCGTTGAAGCCACCGGTAGCATCGGGAGCGCCCGGGACGCCGACGTTGCCCACGTTTTCCCGCGCAATCGCCGAGGGCGGCGAAGAAGGAACGCCCTCTGCGTCAATGCCGTCGGCGACGATGGGTTGGTCGGCGATCGACGTCCTCTCGTCCGCCGCTTCCAGAGCCATGCTGACGATTGCGTCGCCGCGCTGTCCGCCCGTGGCGGCAGCTGCCGCGCTCGAAGTGCAGAACGCGCCGAGCGCCGACGCGAGCGTCAGCGCCGCAGCCCTACGGGCGGCTTCGGCGAAGATGCTGCCGCGTGCGCATCCGCATGCGCGTTTCTGTCCGCACATTTCTGCACGCTCTTGCATGTACCTTGGCTGCACCATAGTGTTCCCCTGCACTCGTACGGCCAATTTGCCTGTCCAGCACGTGCTGCATTTATGTTACGTTTCCCAGTTCCTGCTTGCGCAGGCGGAGGCGAGCCCCGCCTTGATGCGTCAGATGACGCTCGCCTTTGAAGCCCTCGAGCAGCGTCACCTGCCCCGCTCACACGGGAGAAACGGGCCGCCCCCTCCCGTGGGCAGCCCGCAGTCCCTAAAGCTACTTGGCCAAGGCGAAGATGTAGTTCACCTGGGCAATCTTCACGGCGCCCTCCATCAGCTGGTTGACGCGCACGCTGCTGCCGAGGTCAAGCGAATAGCTCACGCTCAGCTTCGCGGCCTCGCTGCCGCCGTCCCAGGCCGGTATGACGAAGCTCGTCATCTGGCCGGGGCTCAGGGTCACATCGCTGTTGGTGGGAACGCCCACGATCAGGCGGTCGCCGCCGGCCTGCGCCGACATGTTCAGCTTGACGTCCAGGTCGATCTGGTCGCCGACGAACAACTCGTCGAAGCCTTGCTCGTCCTGGTCCACCGTGACCTGCGAAATCGTTATCGGAGCCGGCGTGTAGCTGCGAAGCATGCCGCTCTGCGCCTGCGCCGTCATCGTCGCCGGGTCGATGGTGAACTGGATCTCGGCCGGCGCGCTGCCGCTTATGCGCACCACCCACTTGGCCTTCAGCACGACCTTCGCGTCGTCGCCTTCGCCGGACACGACGCTCATGTCGGTCCAAGCGCCGTTCTCGTCGAGCGCAAGCGGGCTTGGCGTCCATGTGGTGCCGTCGTCGCCGATCTTAGCGGCGTACCAAGGAATCTCCGCGGTCTCGCCGTTCTCGTCGGTGCCGGTAGCGTACCAGCCGGTGAACATGTAGCCGGTGCGCTTCGGGGCATCCATCGCCTTGCCGCCCTCGCCGGCCGTGTTCAGGTCAGGCAGGCCGTCCGTGCTGCCGTAGCTCACGCTCAGGCCGCCTTCGGTAAGCGCAGACCAAGCGCTGTCGTCCATCACGCCGCCGTCGTTCATGTCGAACGCCACCGGGTATTTCATGGCGGACCACTTGGCGTAATACGTCACGTCGGCGTTCGGGAACGTCGAGTCGAGCTGCGTCACCTGGTCGCCCCAGTCGGCCATGTTGGTGCTGGTGCCACCGTTCCTGGTGAACCATCCGTCGAAGTGGAAGCCTTCGCGCGTGGTCGTGGGCATCGTCCGGTCGGACACGCCGGTGCCGGGTTCGCCGATCAGGGCCTCTACACCGCTTCCGCCGTTGGTGTCGAACATGATCGCAACCTGGCTGCTGCTGCGCCACTTGGCGGTGTAGGTGGTGGTGCCGGCCGCGAACTTCGCAGGCACGGCGCCTGCAGCCTTGCCGCCGGGGCCGATCCACTGCACGAATACGTTCTGCAGGCTCGAATCGGTCAGCGTCGGCCAGTCGGTGTGGCCAACGGGGCCGTCGGTCACGCCTTGCCAGGCGCTCGGGTTGCCGACGCCCTCAAGGCCGCTGACGAACTCGATGTACGCCGGGTCGGCAGTCCACTTGGCCCAGAACTCCCTGTCCTCGGAAGGCCACGTGGCATCCAGCGCGCCAACGGCGGTGCCGGTGCAATCGGCGTTGTCGAACCATCCGCCGAACGTGTAGCCCTCGCGCGTGGTGGCGGGCATGTTCGTGTTGCCGGTGGATTCGCCGGAGTTCCTGGTCATGGGCTCCACGGCCGTGCCGCCGTTCGCATGGAACGTCAGCGTCGCAGTCACGGTGGCCCACTTGGCGTAGTAGTCGGTGGTGCCGGCCGGGTACCTCGCAGGCAGCTGCTCCACCGCGGTGCCGGTCAGCGCCGCGTTGTCGTACCAGCCATCGAAGCGGAACCCGGGCTTCGTGAAGCCGTTGGGCATCGTGCGGTCGGTTATAACCACGTCGGTCTCGCCGGTCATCGGGTTGACAGGCTCCACCGCACCGTTGGTGTGGAACACGATCTTAGCCGGGGAAGCCGCCCACTTCACGTAGTACGTGGCGCCTCCCACCGGGAACTTGCCAGGCAGCGACCACACCTGCGTGTTGTCGGCGAAGTTGCTGGTGGTGAACCAGCCTTCGACAGCGTAGCCGCTGCGCGTGGTGGCAGGCAGCGCGGTGTCCTCGATGGCCTGGTCGGTCACGCCGGTCATCGCGGCCACGGCCGTTCCGCCGTTGGTCACGAACGTCAGCGTCGACGGGTTCGCCGTCCACTTGGCGTAGTACGTCACGGCCACGTCGCCGAATCTCACGCCAGCAAGCGACGTGACGGCGTTGCCGGCGGCGTCCACCCAGCCGGCCGGCGCGTAGCCGTCGCGGCTCACGACAGGCATGGCCTGTTGCGCCGTAGGCACGGGGTCGCCTATGCGTCCGGTCAGCGGCTCTACCACGCTTCCGCCGTCGGTGTCGAACATGATCATGCCGAACCCGACGGGCGTCCAGCGCGCCGTGTAGGTGATGGTGCCCTTGGTGCCGCCAGCGACGTCAGGCTCCACGGCCGGGAACGTTGCAGGCGCTCCGCTCACGGGCTTGCCTGCGGCGTCGAACCATCCCTGGAAGTTGTAGCCCGTGGCCGAAACCGCAGGCAGCGCGGTCTTGCCGGTGGCGTTTCCGGTCTTGCCGTTCCAGCTGGAGGTGTCGCCGCTCACGGTGACGCCCTCGGGTGCGCTCGCGTCGAACGCGATCTCGACGTCGTTTTGCGCCCAGCCAGCATAGTAAGTCTTGTCGGCGGTCGGGAAGAACCCGTCAAGCTCGGTCACCTTCACACCGCTGTGGTCGGCCTTCTCGAACCATCCGCCGAACGTGTAGCCGGTCTTCGCGGTTTCGGGCATCTTCGTCGAAGGCACCGGATCGCCGACCTTGCCCTTGATGGGCTCCACGGCGCTGCGGCCGTCGACGTTGAACGCGATCGTCACGTCGTTAGCGGTCCAGGCAGCGTAGTAGGTGGTCACGCCATAGGTCTGCCCGTCGATGGTCTGCTCGGCGCCATAAGGCATGGTCTTGGGCAACGAGCCGACCTTCTCGCCAGCGCCGTCGGCGGCCGTGCGCCATCCGGCGAACGTGTAGCCATCGCGGGTGGCCTCGGGCATGGCGGTGTTGGCGATCTCGTCGCCGGTCTTGCCCAGCATGCGTCCGTCGGTCAGACGGCTGTCGTCAGACAGCGTGCCTGCGCCCGCGTCGAACGCTATCGCGGCGTCCTTCGCGGCCCACTTCAGGTAGAAGGCAGTGGTGCCCTCGCTGTAGGTCGTCGGGAAGGCGCCGGCCGGGGTGGTCATCGACGCGTCGGCGTACCAGCCGTCAGGCGTGTATCCCGTGCGCTCCACCACAGGCCAGCCAGCAGGCTCGACCGTGGTGTTCACGGCGCCCGTGCGGCTTGCCACGGCATTGCCGCCGTTCGTGTAGAAGACGATCGTGCCGAAGCCGGCCTTGTTCCAGCGGGCCGTGTACGTGGTGGTGCCTGCCGGGTAGGTGTCGGGCAGCGTGTCGGCGGTCACCTTGTTGCCGCGCTCGTCGAACCAGCCCTCGAACGCATATCCTGCGCGCTCGCCCTCGGCGAACGTCGGGATAGTCACGTCCGCGGTGGCGGCGTCGGTGACGTCAGTGAATGTGACGTCGTGCTCGGCCGCCCACTGGCTGTCGAAGACGATCTTGGCCTCGGCCGCCGTCCACCTGGCGTAATAAGTGGTGGTGCCGGCTGCGAACCTTTCGGGCAGCTGGCTCACCAGGCCGGTCAGCGACGCGTTGGCGTACCATCCGCCGAACGTGTAGCCTTCGCGCGTGGTAGCGGGCATCGTGCGGTCGTCTATGGCCTGGTCGGTCACGCCGTTCATGGCAGCAACGCTGCTTCCGCCGTTAGCGACGAACTCGATCTTCGCGGCATCGGCCGTCCACTTGGCGTAGTAGGTCGCGCCGCCGGCCGGGAAGGCGGTGGGCAGGGCAGGCACGCGGTCGCCCGAGAAGTCAGGCGTCGCATACCAACCGACCAGCGTGTATCCGGTCTTCGTGCTGTCAGGCAAGTCGGTGTTCTCGATGGCCTGGTCGGTCACGCCGTTCATGTCAGCCACGGTGCTTCC
>CBCTKQ010000054.1:0-10111 GCA_965147515.1 uncultured Eggerthellaceae bacterium
CTCGATCCCCGAGTTCGCGTTCGCCAGTATCGCCAGCTGCGCCATGGCATACGGGTCGGAGAAGTCGACCACTTCGGCGCGCTCGGGCGTGATGGTCATCGAGCTGATGACGCAGTCGGCCTTGCCCGTCTGCAGCGAGGGGATCAATCCGTCCCAGGCGGTGTTCTCGATGACCAGGTCGTAGCCGTACTGTTGGGCGAAGTCTTCCATGAAGTCGACCGCGATGCCTGCGGGGTTGCCGGCGTCGTCCTTCGTCTCGAAAGGCGGGTAGGCCAGCTCCATGGCCACGGTCAGCTTGGGCTCGCCCTGTTGGCCGTCGGACGAGGCCGACGCGCTAGTTCCCGTGCTGCCTGCGTTCTGCCCTGCGCATCCTGCCAGTGCAAAGACGGCCAGGGCGACGCCTAGGGCCATTGCTGTCGCAATAATCTTCTTCATCTTGCTGCTCCTTCTTTCCCGGTTGCTGTCGTCTCTTGTTGCTTGTGGTTGCTGTCTATATGTGTGTGCTTATTGCCGGCATCCAGGGCCTTCGCGAAATTGTCCCGAACGCGGTTCAGCACGTTGCATGCGGTGTCGAAGTCGCCGTCGTCGATGCCCTGCATCTGGGTTTCCAGCAACTTGGCCGAGATGCCGTCGAAGTCTTCCCGCAGCCCCGCGCCCTTATCGGTGAGCGACGCCTCGGTGACGCGCTTGTCGTCGGCCGCCTTGGCCGTTCGCACGTAGCCAGCGTCGGAAAGCTTTCGCACTAGCGCAGTCACGGTGGAGGGGTCGCGGTTTATGGCCTGGGCCAGTTCCTGCATGGTGACGGGCTCGTGCGCGAACAAGTGCACCAGTATGTCGCCGTGCGACGGAACCAGGTCGCTAAGCCCCCGCTGCTTCAGCTGCTCCACAATGAACCGGTTGGCCTCGGCCAGCGTGCGCGAGAGGAAGCTGACGAACGACGCGGGCTCATAAGGAGTGCCCGGCGCAGCAAGCTTGCCCGAGGGCTTTTTCTCCGCGTCCATCACAGGCGCCTCTTCTCCACGACCGCACCTGACGGGCACACGTCGTGGCAGTTGCCGCACTCGTCGCACCACGCGCCGCGGATGCTGTAGGGGCTTCCTGGGACGATGGCCTTGTGGGTGCATGCGCTGGCGCAGGCGCCGCATTCGATGCAGTCGTCGGTGATATGGAATCCCGGCTCGACGAATTCCGCGCCGCCCCAGGCGAAGCGCTCGCGCAACACTTTGTGGTCCATGTGCACCATGTTGAAGTCGTACTTGTAAAGCTCGCCCCATGCGCGGTGTAGCACCAGCACCACCGTCTCGGGGTACTTCTTGATGTCGTAGTCGGCCACGGCGAAGTGCGGGTCGTCCGCGATGTGCTTCTGCGTCTCTTCGGGGGAAAGCACGCGCACGTCCCCGCTGACGCGCACCATGTAGCCCGGCTGGAAGTGGGGCATGTTGTCGTCGTCCCACGTGCACGGGGCCTCGGTGTGCTCGCCGCACACGCTCAGCTTGCCGCCTTCCACCATTTGGCGGTAGAACGGCTTGCCCGTCATGGTTCGCAGGTACAGTCCATCGTCGTCGTATGCGAAGAAGTGCGCTGTGCGCGAGTCGACTCCGCCGTTGCCGTCAAGTGTGGCGAAGCTGCAGCAGCCCACCTCGTCGAACAGTTCGTAGACTTCCTTGATTGACAGCATGTGGTTCCTTCCTCTCTATTGCTTTGCGAATCGCTTTGCCATTGCTCGCGCGTGTAGGGCCATCAGGTCGCAGCCCAGCAGCTCGGTGCAGTCCTCGGAAACGTTGGACACGCTGTTTGCGTCTATGAAGAACGCGCCGCGCGAGCATTCGACCACGTCGAAGCTTCCGAAGTCGAAACCCAGCGTGCGAGCGGCCTGTTCGGCTTCGGCGACCAGCTTGGGCGGGCAGTAGTCGTAGGGGGTGTAGACCGACCCTTCGTGATATCCGGACAGCCCGCTTTCGGCGACGCTTCGCTTCACTACCAGGGCCACGTGGCTGTCCACTATTTCGATGCGCGTGAGGAAGCCCAGCTCGGGTTCGATGTATTCCTCGACGATGAACTTCGAGTGAGGGCCGGTTGGGCAACGGTTGGCTGTGCCTGCTTTAGAAAGGGCCGAGCCGTGTCTACCGTCTGGTGTTGTCGCGTGGCCGCCGTTCGGCTTTGTTGCGCGTCGCAAGGCCGCTTCGAGGAATGCGCGTGCTTGCGATGCGTCCCGCAGGATTTCAGTCAACGTGGTGCGGCCGCCGCAGTCGGGCTTGATTATGCACGGGTAGGGGAGGGCGGCCGGGTCGATGTCGTGCGCTTCCGCGCAGGCGAACACTTGCGGCACGGTCATTCCAGCGCCATCCAGCGCGGCGGTGGACGCCTGCTTGCTGACTTCGAAGCGATGGGCGCTTCCTCGGTTGAGCATGGGGATGCCGGCGGCGGTAGCGGTATGCACCAGCTCGTCCATGTGTGCGAGCGAAGCCTCGTGCCCGCGGAACCGGGCGCTGGCGAACACGCGGCTCACCAGCAGGTTGCAGGCCAGGGCGTGTTCGATGGCGTAAGGGGCTTCCATGTCGATCATCTCGACGCTGGCCTCGCAGCCTTCCTTGGCGAGCGCATTGCGCAGCTCGCGCGCCAGCTTATGGTCGGACCATTCGTCCGACTCGTACAAGATTCCGATGGTAGGCATTTTGGTCTCTGGCGTCATGCTTGCTTTCGACACGTCCAACAATGATGCAAGACACAATACTTTGATGTCAAAGTATTGTCAACAAGCCGTGTCAGGATTCGGGGGGGGCATTTTTCGCCGTTTTCCTGGCACGGGAGCCGTTTCGTCGCGTGGAAGTAACAAGATGTGTCGCATTCCTTGCTGTTCGTCACGCCCGCTTGAATCGCACCAGCTTCTTCTTCATATATATGTGCTCGACTTCGTATCCGAGCGAAAGCAGCTCTTTCTTGTAGTTGAGGAACGAGTGGTCGATCGGCACTCCGCCGATGCGCTCGATGTCGTCGAAGGACAGCTCCAGCTCGTCCTTGCCACTGTTTGCGACGTAGTTCCAAAGCTTGTCGTACTTGCTCATGTCGTTTCCTCCGATCAAATTGCGGCCGTGGTTTTGGTTGAACTGGTCCTGTCCCGCTGGGCATGTCGAACGGCATGATCGTTTTCACATCAGTCCGAGGGATTGCCACAAAGGGACGCTGACCAGCAGTCCTGCCATGCATATCGCAAGATAGACTGCGCAGTATGCAGCCGACGATGACTGCTTCGCCATCTTGCCTTCGGTGGCGTAGTAGGCACTTAGGTAGATGGGGTTCTGGTACAGCACGAACCACGGGTTCACCACCGCGTACACGCACACGCCGATTACCCATGGGTTGATCCCAAGCGTTAGGGCCACCGGCACCATGAAGGCCATGAAGATGTTGATGTAGGCCATCTCGGACACAATGACGAACCGCAGCGCGATGGTGGCCAAACAGATTCCCACGACGAACAGGTAGGGGTTCTGGGCCAGCGCGGCGAATGCAGGCGTGCACGACCCGATGATCCAGCGGTCGATGCCGAGCGCGGCGAAAACGTCAGCCAGCCCCAGCACGCACCCGATGAATATCAGCGAGTCCCAGGCGATGCCTTGCCGCAGCTGCTTGGCGTCCACCACTCCGAACGCGAGCATGGCGACCATTGCGGCGATGGCGACTATATGCGATGGCACGGCGTGCAGAGGTTCGGTCACCCACAGCAGCACGCAGATTCCCATGATGGCGGCCATGCGCTTCTCGGCGGACGTCATTGGCGTGCGCGGGAAGATTTTGCGCGAAGCGCTTTTCTTTGCCGACGCGGCGCTTGCGCCGTCTGCGGGACTGGCGCTCGCAGGCTTCGAACTCGCCTTGCTGCGCCCGGGCCCGAACATCAGCACGATGGCTACGTAGTTGGCGACCATCACGAAGGCGAACCACGGCAGCATGCACAGGAACCAGTTCGCCATGGGGAACTGCGCTGCGACGTCGGCCGGCAGCGTGGCCAGCAGCCCGTAGCCGATGATGGACGAGCTGATTACCGCCGGGCCCACGGTGCGGATGCCAGTGAACATGGCCAGGAAAAGCCCGGTGGCCTGTCGGCCTTTGCGCTCGTAGCCCAGCGAGTCGGAAATGCCCATTGACAGCGGGGCCAGCATGGTGGCCTTGGCCGAAAGCGACGGGATGAACGGACCCACCAGCGTGCCTGTTGCAATTAGCCCGGCCGCCTGCATGTTGAACGTGTTGGGGAAGATGCGAAGCACGGCCGCCGCCATGCGCGCCATGAGTCCGCTTTTCTGCATGCCGAACCCAAGCGCGAAGGCCGCCACCAGAAGCCACCAGGTGGACGACGCAAACGCCGAGAACACGGTGGTGGTGGGAACCTGGCAGCCGACAACGAAGGCAGCGGCCATGATGAGCGCCGTGACGAATTCAGGGAGAAGCCCCGCTATCCACCACACGATGCAGCAGGAAAGCACGCCCAGCGCCCCGATGGCCTGCAGGCTGAGGTCGCCCATCAGCCCCAGGCAGCTTCCGCATGCGAAGACTGCCGCCCCCACGGCGATGCCCAACCCGGCTGTCAGCGCTTTCTTCATCATCGTGACATTAGCATATCCGAAATGAAACGCTCGAATATCCATGCATTGACGGGACGTTGACGCGAGCCGCTTTCCACCTTCTCCAGCTGGATGCTGGCGTATTTTCGAAGCTGCATAACAGGCATGCAATCGCCCCTTGTGCAAGCACTTAACCTCGTCGAAGCGTTTGAGGTGCCAGGGAAACCCCAGGCGGCCGCAGGCGCTGAAGCCGCAATCGTGAAGGGGTGATATCAATGAGTTCAAGTGCAAGCTCTTCTACAAGCTCCAAGACAACCAGCCCCGCCAAAGGGTCGAACACGGGTGCCTACATCTCATTGATGGCGCTGGTGATGATGAACGTCACCATCATCGGCAGCGTCGCCAATGATGTGCAGCAGGCCTACTACGGGCTTTCGTCCGTCACGCTGTTCATCATCGGCGCCTTGGTGTTCTTCCTCCCCACGGGCCTGGTCGCAGCCGAGCTCGCGTCAGGGTGGGGCCAGCGCGGAGGCATCTTCCGCTGGGTTGGCGAAGCGTTGGGGCCAGGACTGGCCTTCACGTGCCTGCTGATCCTGTGGTTCCAGACGTCGATCAACTTCGGCATGGGCGTCGCGTCCGCGTCGGCCACCATCGGGTTCTACACGCCCGACTGGGACTGGGCGGTGCAGTTCATGAACAACCCGTCCAACCAGTTCTTCATCATACTGGCATGGCTGGCCTATTATTGGGGCCTCACGTGGATATCCACACACGGCGTCAAGGCGTTTGCGCGCCTCACGAAATACGGCGTCATCATCGGCACGTTCATCCCCCTGGCCTTCATCGTCATCTTCACGGCGGTCTGGCTGGCGCAGGGCAACGTGTCGAACGTCACCCCAACGCCCGAGGCATTCAACCCGTTCAGCAGCGGATTCAGCCTTACCAATCTGGCGCTGGCCGCCGGCGTGTTCTTCAGCTTCGCGGGCATCGATATGAACGCTGCGCACATCAAACAGCTGAAGAACCCGCAGAAGGAGTTCCCGCTTTCCATCTTCATCGCCATGATCCTGACGCTGATCATCTTCATCGCCGGCACGGTATGCATCGCCATCGTCACGCCGAAGCAGGACATGAACCTGGTCTACGGCCTGTACCAAACATACAAGATTCTGGGCGCCACGTTCAGCTGCCCGTGGATCTACGTCGCGTTCGTCTGGGTCGGCCTGGGCGCGTCCATGGCGTCGTTGGTCACCAACATGGCAGGTCCTTCGTTCATGCTGGGTCAGGCCGGACGCTCGGGCTTCCTGCCCAAGATTCTGCAGAACTCCAACAAGCACGGCATGCCTAGCCGCCTCATGTACCTGCAGATGGCCTTCATGACGCTCATCGCGTTCCTGTGCTTCCTGATCCCGAACATCGAGGGCTTCGTGGTGCTGATCACGCAGGCCATCACCATCCTTTACATGATGTACTACGTGCTGATGTTCGTGTCGTTCCTGAAGCTGCGTCACGACCAGCCCAACCGTCCGCGCCTGTTCAGGGTGCCTGGCGGAAATGCAGGCGCATGGATAGTTGCCGGCATAGGCCTTCTGGCCTGCGCGTTCGGCATCGTACTGGCCATCATCCCGCCGGCCCAGGTCGCCGAAGAGGTCGGAAGCCCGGTCACTTACGTTGTGGTGATCCTGGCAATAATCGTCGTCACCTTCGGCATATGCTTCGGCGTCTACCAGACCTCCAAGCGCCATAACTGGGTGGACGAGAACAACGTGTTCGCCCCGTTCACGTGGCAGATCGAGGGCTTGAAGAAGCCGGGTCGCGTCCTTTCGAACGTGCCGTCGGAAATGATGAGCGAAGACCAGAACCCCATGGGCATGCCCATCAAGAAGCTATGGGACCCCAACGAGCAGATCGTGCTCCCCGACAAGTACGTGCCTGGCAAGCATCATCCCACGTCTCCTTCGATCCAGGCTGGTGACGACCCTGCCGCAATGAACCACCCGGTGAAGACGAACGGCGTGGCCAACACGGCAGTGGCGATCCCCATGAGCCAGCCGGCCATCATCTCGAAGAAGGCCGGCATCGGCACCGCAGCAACCGTCGGCCTGCGCAAGCATCCCAATGCCGCAGCCATCGAAGCCGCCGTGCCCGTGCAGATCGCGGCGGACGTTCCGGCTGCTCCGGCAAGCGAAGTCGAGGCGGCTACGGTCCCGCGCGACCCCGAAGCTGACGCCAAGCGTGCCGGCGAGCGCATGGAGAAGGCTCTCGACGCCGAGCACGAGGCCGAGCAGAAGGCCAAGGAATACGCCGTGGAGGCTCAGGCCTACGAGGCGCAGATCGAAGCGGACAGCAACCTCGCATCGGCGCGACGTCAGGTCAAGGAAACGAAGGCCGCGGCCGAGCAGGCCAAGAAGCATGTAGAAAACAACGTCCCCGACCCGCACGTGAAGCGCAAGACGGACGAAGGCGCCAGCGCGCCCGCGTCCGACAATGCCGAATCTGGCGCAAACGGGTCGGATCAGGGCAAGTAGGAACTAAGGGGTGTTTGAAATGAGCGCAAGCGAAAAGAACGAGCCGAAGACCACGTCGGCGACGGCTGCGCAGTTCAAGCAGGTAACTGGCACGGCGAGCGCCCACCCCGCCGCAAAGGGCGCGGATGCGGCACGCATGTCGATGCCCGAGAACAACGGCGCCAAGGTGACGAAGCCCACGGTGGCCACCGCCCAGAAGAGCGGCGACGACTTCAAGGCGACGCTCACCGTGAAGGACATGGTGGTGTGGGGCCTGATCACCATGGTGCCCATCTCGCCCATGGCCGTGTACGGCGGCGTGTTCGCCGACTCCGGCGGGATGCCCACCTTGGCCTTCCTCATCGGCTTCGTGGCGGTGCTGTTCTCGGTGTTCTCGTTCGGCATCATGATCCAGCACTTCCCGTCGTCGGGGTCGATCTTCACCTACGTCAGCCACGTGTTCGGCAAGGCCCCGGGCTTCATAGCCGGATGGCTCATGCTGCTGCAGTACCTGGTCAGCCCGGCCATGGTGTACCTGATTGCGGCCATAGCCATCCACAGCATGCTTCCCGAGGTCCCGATACTGGCGCTTTGCTTCGGCTTCTTGGCCATCGTGGCCATCGTGTCGCTGATAGGCATGAAGACGGCCATGGTGGTGAACAAGGTGGCATTGGTGGCCCAGCTGGTCATCCTGGCCTTGTTCGTCGTGTGCGGCATCGTGTACGTGGTGCAGCATCCCGAAAGCGCCAACTTCTCGCCGACTAACCTGTTCAACCCCGGCAAGTTCGAGCTGGGCGGAACGATGTCGGCCGTGTCGCTGGCCGTGATGTCCTACGTGGGGTTCGGCGCCATCGCCACCCTGACGCAGGAAGCCAAGGACCCCAAGCATGGGCCGTCGCGCGCAATGATGGTCATGGCCGTCGTGCTGTGCGTGCTGTACGTGCTGCAGTGCTTCATCGCCACGTGCATCGACCCGTCCGGCGCGGCCTTCCAGGGCGACACGGACAACGCGTTCTACGCCGTGGCCAAGCTGGCGGCAGGGCCGTGGCTGATGGTGGTGTGCGCCGTGGGCGTCGCGTTGGCGCAGGGCGTGTTCACCGCAATCGCGCAGCAGAACTCCATCGCGTTCGTCATGTTCACCATGGCGAAGGGCGGATGCCTTCCGAAGTTTATGGCCAAGATGGACAAGCGCACCAACTCCCCGTTGAACGCGGTCATCTTCATAATCGGGCTGTCCGTCGTGCTCACGCTGGTCTTCCAGTTCAGCGGCATAAACATGAACACGGTCGTGAAGATATCGAACTTCGGCGCGCTTTCCACCTACGTGATGCTGAACGTCTCGGTCATCGTGTTCTGCTGGTTCCAACTTAAGGAACGTGCCGGCGCGAAGGCGTTCTTCATGCACCTGCTGTTTCCGCTGTTCGGCGCGGCGGTGTGCTTCGCGATTCTGCTGTCGGTGGGCGACGTGGCCCTGATCGTCGGCTGCGTGTTCATAGCCATCGGAATCGTGTACTACCTGGTGCTGACCAAGGTTCTGAAGCGGCAGATAAACCTTGGGTAGCAGCCAGACGTTTGGAAACCCCGGGGTGTCGCATGGCGCCCCGTTGCAATGGATGCAAGCCTCGGATAGGTGCTCTGAAGAGCACGGACAAGGGCGCTGAAAGGGCACTGAAAGCGCACGAGCGAAGCAAGGAAACCATGGCCGAAAGGAGCCATCATGACAGAAGCACAAGCATTCACGTTGAAGCTGGAACCGCAGGAGCAGCCCAAACCGTCCGAAGGCGCGATCCCCGAGCCTGCGACCAAAACGTACACCTGGAAGGGCAAGGGCAAGAAGTCCTTGACCTACGACGCCACAGCCGAGATGCTGCCGGTGCACGAGGACGACGGAACCCTCATCGGGCACATGTTCGCGCTGTCCTACGTCACCGACGAGCAGGACAAGTCCGACCGTCCGGTCACGTTCTGCTGGAACGGCGGCCCTGGCGGGTCGTCGGCCATGGTAAACGTCGGCGGCCTGGGGCCGCGGCGCGTGCCG
Source organism: uncultured Eggerthellaceae bacterium (assembly GCA_965147515.1). GTDB lineage: Bacteria > Actinomycetota > Coriobacteriia > Coriobacteriales > Eggerthellaceae > MGBC163016. The sequence continues at coordinate 9,105 of CBCTKQ010000054.1, forward strand.
ATCGCGACGCTCGACCAGCTGCCTTGCCCCACGCAGCCTGAAGACAACCCTTACTCGCTGCTGCCTTCTTCCGACCTGGTGTACATCGACGCGCTGGGCACCGGATATTCCAAGGTGGCGAAGGGCTACGACCCCAAGAAGGTGTGGGGAGTGGACGGCGACGCCGATGCGTTCATGCGCGGCATCTCGCAGTGGCTCACCACGCACGACCGCTGGAATTCGCCGCTGTACCTGTACGGCGAGTCGTACGGCACCATGCGCAACGCGGTGCTGATGCGCGTGCTTGGCGAGCGCGGAATCGCGCTGACCGGCGTGGTGGAGCAGTCGACCATCCTGGACTACGCGCCCACCCTTTCCGGCAACGACCTTTACTACATGGGCATGCTTCCCGTGTACGCCGCCACGGCAAACCACTTCGGCAAGGCCGGCAAGGGCGTGGACCAGTTCAAGTGGTTCGACAAGGCATGGGACTTCGTCGACGAGAAGTACGGCCGCGCGCTGATCAAGTGCGACGAGATTGACCCCAAGGAAGAGAAGGCCGTAGCCAAGGAGATGTCGCAGCTGATCGGCATCCCGGCCGACGTCATCCAGCAGAAGCACCTGCGCATCGAGCTTGACACGTTCCGCAAGCTGCTGCTGGCGGACGAGGGCCTGTTCATAGGCCGCTACGACACGCGCTTCACCGAGCCTGCCTACATGGACGTGCAGGGCGACAACGAGTTCTTCGCCGGCGAGGACCCCTCGGGCGACGCGATCATGTCCCCCGACCAGTCGGCATGGATGAAGCTGGTCCAGGAAACCGGCTTCAAGGGCTCGCCGCTGAACATGCTGCTCTCGTTCAAGGTGAACATGGACTGGAACTGGACGCACCAGGCGCCTGGCACCATGGGCAGCCCGTCATGCCCCAACACGGCATACGACATGGGCACGGCGCTTCGCCGCAACCCGCACTGCCGCGTGCTGTTCTTCGGCGGCATCCACGACGCGGCCACGCCGTTCTGGAACGT
>CBCTKQ010000055.1:0-10108 GCA_965147515.1 uncultured Eggerthellaceae bacterium
GCCTTGTGCCGAAAAAGGTACCCGAAAATGGCCATGCGTCAGGCCTTGAAGTCGCCGACTATGACCTTGAGCGCAGCAGGGACCGTGCTTATCTCGAACCGGGTTCCTGCGACCTTCTCGCCGTCCGCCTGGGCCGAAGGCGGCTCGTCGAATTCGACGACGAGCGAAGATGCCTTGTAGAAGCGGAACATCTTGAAGCCGGCGTGCAGCCCGAACCTGGCCAACAGGAACACGGACGTGGCCTTCGCGGCGTTGAGCCTTCCTTGCGTCATGCAGACGTCGAACAGGCCGTCCTCGGGATTCGCCTTGGGGCATATGTCGAAGTGTCCCCCGTAGGTCCTTCCGATCTGCACCGCGAATATGTAGGACTCCCCCTCGATGTCGACGTCGCCCGCTTCGGGCACGCCTTGGAGCTTCGCCTTGTAGTTCTGCGGGACCAGGTGGTGCATCAGCTGGTCGAAGCCGCTTTCCATGTACAGCACCGTGCCGCGCCGGCCCGACTTCTTGCGCCGCTCCACAGTGTCGAGGGCGATTGCCGCGTCCAGCCCGAAGGAAAGCGTTTCGACGAAGTACTCGTCGTTGACCAGGCCCACGTCAAGCCTGTGGACGTCGCATTCCAGGATCTGCTTGAGGGCCTTTTCCGGCTTGGACGACATGCCAAGCGTCAGGGCGTAGTCGTTGCCCGACCCCACTGGAACCACGGCCAGGTTGGGCCTTTCTTCGAACGCGAGGCTCATGAGGCCGTTCGCCGCCTCGTGAACTATTCCGTCGCCGCCTATGACGACCAGCGTGTCGCACGCGCGACCCACTTCCGCAGCTATGTCCTGCGCGTGTCTTGCGCGTTCCGTGAGATGCATCCTGCATCCGTCGTCGTCGATGGTTCCGCACAGCATTCTCTCGAATTCGCGGGCAACGGACGCAGCAGCCCCGTTCTGGGCGACGGGGTTGGCGATTATAGCCACTTTGCCGAGGTGATTCACTTGGCTCTTCCTTCTTCCGGACACAACAATTATAGTGCAGGGCACGTCCATGCCGATTGCGGCGCAACAGGGGACGAAGGAGCGTTACATGAAGGACGATTCGTTGATACTGGCAGTCGACGGCGGAGGAACCGCTTCGCAGGCGGCGTTGTATTCCGAAGGAGGCGAAGTCCTCAAGGCCGCGACGGTCGGCCCATTGAGCCGCAAGTCGTCTGACGAAGACGTGGTGCTGGGGTCGCTGCTCGAGCTCAGGCAATTCGTCGGAAGCGAATCAAGCAAGGTCAGATGCGCCGTGCTGGGCCTTTCGGGGCTTGACTCGCCGGAGGACTTCTTTGCCATGGAGAAGGCCATGTCGCATGTCGGCATCTGCGCCGAGGGAGCGAAATCCAGGAAGCATTCCTACGGGCGCAAATGCGAATCCGCATGGGGGTTTCCCGTTCTGCTCTGCAGCGACGCGCTGCTGCCTCTTTTCGCCAACGGCTTCTCGAAGGGATGCGTCTTGATCTCGGGGACTGGAAGCGTCGCGTTGCGCATAGCCGAAGACGGCAAGGTTTCGCGCTTCGGCGGATGGGGGTACAGGACGAGCGACGAGGGATCGGGGTACTGGGTCGGATGCGAGCTCGTTCGCGAGGCGTTGCACGTGTCGGACGAGCTGCTTTGCGGGAAGTCGCCGAGGGCTTCGCTCCCCTCCTCGAGCAAGTCGCTGCTCGAGGAGGCCTTTCAAGCCGCAAGGCAGCATGGCGGCTCGCGGGTCCCAAAAAACGCAGACGTCGATCGCAAGGCGCTCTTCCTGCAGGAATGGGCGATCTCCCATGACGACCCGAAGGACTACTCGGCTCTGGCAAGGACGGTCATCGAAAGCAGAGGCTCGTGCTGCAGAGGCATACGGAAGCACGCGGCCGGAAGGCTCGCTTGGCTTGCTTCGCTCGCAGTCGTGCAAGACGCCCCAACCGTCGTCCTTTCCGGAGGACTGTTCCTAAACCCGAGCTTCGCCGAACAGGTTGCTTGCGCCATTGCGGAGGAATGCGACGTCGACGGCCTTGTCGTCGTCGCCAACGAAATGCCGGCCACTTTCGGCGCCTTCAAGCTTGCCGGGCACGTATGGCCCCTGAAGCCGGACGTTCCCAAGGCCAGCAACGCGAACGTGCGGAAAAGCATGCAGGGCAACAAGGGAACCGACACCAAGCCCGAGATGACGGTGCGCTCGCGCCTTCGCGAAGCCGGGCTTTCGGGATACAGGCTGCGCTGGAAGGCGCCGGGGCGGCCTGATGTCGCGTGGCCGTCGAAGAAGGTCTGCATAATGATCAACGGCTGCTTCTGGCACAGGCATGCCGGATGCAGCAAGGCCACGATGCCCAAGAGCACCACCGAGTACTGGATCGCCAAGTTCGACAGGAACATCGAGCGCGACGCCGAGAACGTCGCGAAGCTGGAGGCCGACGGCTGGCGAGTTCATGTGGTGTGGGAGTGCGAGCTGGACCCGTCGAGGGTGGACGAGACGTTCGACAAGCTGGTCCCCTTGCTGCGCTCCGAGCTTGGGAAGCAGGCGTGAGCCACCCCATCACACGCTCTTGCGCTTCTTCGGGCGCACCAGGCATTTCGGCCCGTGACCTATCAGGTCCCTGCGTCCCGCCTTCTCAAGCGCCTCGCGGACCAGGTCGCGGTTGCGCGGGTTGCGGTACTGGATAAGTGCCCGCTGCATCGCCTTCTCATGCGGCGACTTGGCGACGTAGACGGGTTCCATGGAGCGGGGGTCGACCTCCGTGAAGTACATCACCGTGGCAAGCGTGGAGGGCGTCGGGTAGAAGTCTTGCACCTGCTCGGGGTTGTAGCCCAAATCGCGGCACCACTCGGCAAGCTCGGCGGCGTCCTGAAGCGTGCACCCCGGATGCGACGACATCAGATACGGAAGCACGTACTGCTTAAGGCCGGCATCGCGCGAGGCTCGGTCGAACTTCTCGACGAAGCGCTCGTAGAGTTCGATGCCAGGCTTTCCCATGACGTCAAGCACGCGCTTGGAGACATGTTCCGGGGCAAGCCTCAGCTGCCCGCTGACGTGATGCCGGGCAAGCTCTTCCACGAATTCGTCGCCGTGCTTCTTGTCCGCCAACACGTAGTCGAACCTGACGCCAGACCGCACGAACACCTTCTTGACGCCGGGAAGGCCGCGCAGTTCCCTCAGAAGCCCGACGTAGTCGGAATGGTCTGCCCTAAGCTGGCTGCACTTCCTTGGAGACAGGCACCTCTTGTGCGGGCATGCGCCCTTCCTGGGCTGCTTCTCGCAGGCAGGTGAGCGGAAGTTGGCCGTAGGGCCTCCGACGTCGTGAATGTAGCCCTTGAAGTCGGGCGATTCCGTCATGCGTCGGGCCTCGTCCACGATCGACTCGTGGCTGCGGGACTGCACTATACGTCCCTGATGGAACGTGAGCGCGCAGAAGGCGCACTCGCCGAAGCATCCCCTCGAACTGGCGAGGCTGAACCTGACCTCGGAAAGCGCTGGCACCCCGCCAAGGGCGTCGTAGGAAGGATGCCACCGATAGGTGTAGGGAAGCGCATAGACCGCGTCCAACTCTTCCGTGGAAAGCGGCGCGGACGGAGGGTTCTGCACCACGTACTCGCGGTCGGAGTACGGCTCGACCAGCCTCTTCCCGCATATGGGGTCGGAATTGTCGTACTGCGCGCGGAACGACCTGGCGTATTCGAGCGGGTCGGCCTTCAGGCTCTCCCACGAAGGCAGTTCGACGGCGTCATAGACGTGTTCGAGGCTTGATGCCTTGTATGCCGTACCGTCGATGAACGTCACTTCCCGGATGGAAAGCCCTGCGTCTAGCGCCTCGGCCATCTCGACGATGGACCTCTCCCCCATGCCGTACGAGACCAAGTCGGCGCAGGAGTCCAGCAGGATGGACCTCTTCATGCCGTCCGACCAGTAGTCGTAATGGGCCAGGCGGCGAAGGCTGGCCTCTATGCCGCCCAGGATTATCGGGGAGTCCTTGAACCTCCGGCGTATCAGGTTCCCATACACCACGGCCGCATGGTCGGGTCGCAAACCCATCTCGCCGCCTGGGGAATACGCGTCGGCCTTCCTGCGCTTCTTGGCGACGGTGTAATGGTTCACCATGGAGTCCATGTTTCCGGCGGACACCAAAAAGCCCAACCTGGGTTTGCCGAACACCGCCACGGACTCCTCGTCGCGCCAGTCGGGCTGCGCAATGAAGCCGACCCTGAAGCCCTTGGCCTCGAGCAAGCGTGTTATTATCGCCGCACCGAAGGACGGGTGGTCGACGTAGGCGTCGCCCGAAACGTACGCGAAATCGACGGAGTCCCAGCCCCGGGCCAGCATCTCTTCGCGGGTGGTGGGAAGGAACCGCGCCGTCATACCAGCTTCTCGTACCCGATGCGTTCCAGCGTCGGCTCGTCGTAGTCCACGTCTAGGAGGATCGTCCCGCATTCGGCGTAGCCGCATCTTGAAAGCAGCCCGCGCATGGGGGCGTTGCCCTCGTGCGTGTCTACGCGGACGCTGTCCATCCCCGCATCCCGCGCCAGTTCCTCGGCGTGGCGCAGCATAGCCTTCGCGAGGCCCTTGCCGCACGCCTTGTCGGAGACGGCGAAGCGGTGCACGGTGAGGTAAGAAGGTGCGCTTGAGCTGCTGGAACTAAGCCATCCGCGTCCGGCTATGTCATCATAGGTGCGCTCGCCGGAAGACGTAATCATGGCAGTCGCGACGATCTCGCCGTCGCGCTCCATAACGTAGCCTTCTCCCCTTGCGACGTCGCCCGCGACGGCCTCTCGATTGGGCATGCCGTTCTGCCACTGGTCGATGCCCAGCGAGGCGATGCGCACCCGTGCCTGCTTGATCACTTCATACGCTGCGTCGATGTCGCCTTCTCGGCTTCTTCGGAAAGCTGGCTGGGCTTCGGGCATGGAGGCGCCTAGAACGAAAGGACTGCCCTGGGGTTTATGGGCGTCTTGTTGATTTCCACGTTGAAGTGCAAATGGGGGCCTGTGGAACGTCCGGTGGACCCGACGTAGGCGATGCATTGACCCGGCTGGACCGATTCGCCCACGTGCGTGTTGAAGCCGCTGAGATGCATGTACACGGTGCGCACCCCGTCGCCGTGGTTGACGATGACCGCGTTGCCGCCGGTTCCGTACCATCCGACGTAGGCCACGGTTCCCGCCTTGGCCGCACCTACGGGCGTTCCCATGGGCGCTGCAAGGTCGATGCCCGAATGATAGGCCGAAACCTTTCCGGATATTGGGTCGGTGCGTGATCCGTACTCGCTGGAAACACGGGACCCAGGCAGCGGATGCGTCCAGCCGCCGGCCGAGATGGCCCCTGCGATCTGCCCGCTTCCCACGTTGAACTTCTGCGCCGCAAGCCGCGCCGCCTCCTCTTCGAGGCGCCTGGCCTCCTCGGCTGCCATCTCCTCTTCCTCCTGCAGGGCGTCGAGCGTGGCGATTTCCTCGTTGACGTTCGCCAGAGTGGCCTGCATCTCGGTCTGGGCGGCCACGACCTCGATGCGGGCCGCTTCGGCCTCGTCCATCTTGGCCTGCGCAACTGCGCGCTGCTGGATGCTTTCGGTTCTGGCCTCGTATGCGTCGAGCCTGGCCTGCTTCGATTCCTCGACCCATTGCGCGTCCTGGTCGGCTATGCGCTTGACCGCGTCCCACGACTTCAGGAACGAGTCGAACGACTGCGCGCCCAGAAGCACGTCGACGATGTTCGTCTCGCCGCCCGACTTGTACATGGTGATGGCGCGCGACCCAAGCTGGCCGCGGAGTTCCACTATGCGCTCGTCGGCCTCCTGCATGCGCCTGTCCGCGTCCTCGACCGCGGCGTTCGCCACGTCGTGCTCGGCCAAGGCGGACTCGTACGTGGCCGTCGCCTGGTTGATGCGCGTTTGAAGCTCGTCGATGCTGTTCTGGATCTCGGCGGCCTCGGCCCTTTTCTGGGCGCTGCTGTCGGCGTATTCCTGCGCCTTGGACTCGTGCTGGTCGGATAGAGTGGCGTAGGCGAGGGGGCTCATGCCGATCGCCAGGACGGCGGCCGTCGCCATGCAGGCGAAACCGGAGAATATGTGCCTAAAAGCCTGTGCTGCGTTTGAGTTCTGCATTCTTCACCTTTTGGCCTAGCGCGCCCGAAGGCGTCAAAAGCTGTCGAATGCAACAATTCTATTACTGTTTCGCCGGGAATGCCTGCATTGTCGCGGAATGCGTGCCAATCAGCACAAAAGAAATGCAAACGACGAAAACGGCCGACGGCTTCCGCCGACGGCCGCTTCTTCATGCTTCCGGTGGCCGCGACGGCTTCGCCCGCCGCGTCGCCGTCTGCCATGCCTGGTTTTCGCTAGCTGCGGAACCTGGCGATGTCGCGCTCGTAGATTACAAGGTCGGCGCTGGGCTCTTCGAGGTAGAACGGCAGGTCCTTCAGCTTGGGGTGCCTGGTCATCGCATACAGCGCGTCGAAGCCGATCTTTCCTTCGCCTATGCGGGCGTGCCTGTCGGCGTGCTGGCCTTCGGGTTCCTTGATGTCGTTCAGGTGGACGGCCATCAACTTGTCGAGCCCTATCGCCTTGTCGAACTCGTCTAGCACCCCGTCCAGGTCATTTACGACGTCGTAGCCGACGGCGAAGGCCGACGACGTGTCGAGGCATATGCCTACGCTTCCCTGGTCTTTGACACCCTCGAGCATCGCGCCCAGCTCTTCGAAGGTGGAGCCGATCTGGGTGCCTTCGCCTGGCATGTTGACGAGCAGCACCGGAACCCCCTTCTGCGCCTGCAGCACATGGTTCAAGGTTTCGGTTACGTTGGCCAGCGCCTCGTCGCGGGGGGTTCCCTCCGCGCTTCCGGGACGCATCAGGTAGCGCGACCCAGTCATGAGCGCGAGGCGCGCCATGTCCTCCATCATCACCATGCGCGTGAAGTCCTGCTTAGACTTGTCGCCCTGCCCCGGCTCGAGGTCGTAAGGGGCATAACCCATGGGAACCACGACGCCGTGTTCCTTGGCGTATGCGTTGAACGCGTCGACGTCCTTCGTGTCGAGCTCACGCTGGCGCCCACCGCGGGGGTTGCGCGTGAAGTATTGGAACGTGTTCGCCTCGATCGACACGGCTTCCTCGGCCATGCGCTCGTATCCGTAATGGGTTGAAAGATGGCATCCTATGGTTAGCATCGCAAACATCCCTTTCGTCACGTGGCCCAATAGGCCCGCTAGGCTGCCAGATGCGCAGGCAGCGCCTTCCTGGAATAGAAGGTAAACCTCCAGCTCGTTCGAAGCAGGCCGCCCGCCCGGTGGTTGCCAAACCGAATCACTTCCGTTTACGCGGGGATTCCATGCACGGCTTTCGGCGCATAAACGCGCGAGTTACGTCCGCGATACGTCATGTCATCCAGCAGCATCGCGCACCGTGCGGGGCATAGGCTTGACCTAGGCAGAAAGCGCAACGGATCGAAAGGCCGATCATGGAAAACGTATTCGACAGCAAGGTGATAAAGGAAATCAAGGACGATGCCACATGGTCGCAGCTGGTGGACGATGCGAAGAACCCGGTCATGGTCGAATTCTTCGTGACGTGGTGCCCGCACTGCCAGCGCGAGGCGCCCATTCTCGACGGCGTCGCCCCCAAGATAATTGCGGAAGGCATAGACGTGTACCATGCGAACGCCGAGGTGATGTACGACAAGGGCCCGGAGTACGGAATCTCGGAGACCCCGTCGTTCGTCCTGGTGGAAGGCGGCCGACTGAAGGAGAAGCACGAAGGCTTCCTGGACGCGGACGAGCTTGTCGCCTTCGCCCGCGGCAGCTACGCCGACGACATGGGCAAGCGCATGTAGCTGCAAGCAACGCCCTTTTGAATTACAAAACCCGAGGAATCGCGATCCTCGGGTTTTTTGTTGCCCGGATGGCCATGTAGCGGCGTCGTCGCGAAGATTCTCGTCATCCCTTGTCACGTTTCCGGCATGCGAATCGTTATATTGGGCAGAACGTTCTCAAGCCCGGCCTTCGGATGCGCACCGTGGGCCAAATGCAGCATAAACGGAAACGGAGCAAGGTGACACGATGCCACGAAGATCTACGACAGACAGGGTGGAGGCACTCTTCCGGCTCTACGAGCAGAAGATGTACCGCATTGCCTACGCCATCCTTCACGACGAAGGGCAGGCCGAGGACGCGGTGATCGCAGCCTTCGAGAAGATACTCAGACGCGAAGGCGTGCCCCGCAGGCCCGAAAGCGATTCGGCGGAGCGGCTAGTCGTTTCCGCCGTCCGTTCGACGGCCATCGACCAGTACCGCACGAACGCCCGTGAAAGGCAGCGCAGCATACTGACGGACGACGTGACGGAATGCATGCCGCCAACCGATCAGACGGCCAACTCGCCAATCGACGCCCACATCGAGCAGGAAAGCGTCCACGAAATGGTGGACGGGCTGCCCGAGCCGTATGGAAGCGTGATCAAGGAACGGTTCCTGCGCGACCAGACCGTGCGGCAGACCGCGCAGACTCTGGGCATAAGCGAATCCAACGTAAGGAAGCGCCAGGAACGCGGGCTGAACATGCTACGAGACAGGAAAGGCAGGCTTGACTATGAGATCCCAAGCCTTTAGATACGACAACGAAGCGACGTCCCCGGATGCGGGGAGCCTCGACGGCCACGCGCAGCATTGCTTCTCTGAAAGCTACCAGCAGAGCAAGCAGGCCCTGATCGCAGAATATGGCGGCATGCGGGAAGGCAACTCGGCACCAAACGCCTCTTCGTCACGTTTCAAGTGGAGAACCGTCGCGATCGCCGCTGCCGCAGCCTTGGTGGTCGTGCCCGTAAGCGCCTGGGCCGTGGCCAGCAACGCAGAGTTCTTCGCCGGCGCGTTCGGAAGCGATGCCCGCGAGAGCGTGCAGGCCCACGACGAGGTGCAAGGATACAAGGACGGCAATCCCGTGACGGTGACCTATCCGACCCGGGAATACGTCGAGGCCGACATAGACGCAGCGGAGGAACTGCTTGGGGCATACACCTCCACGGAAGAGACAAAGGTGGCCATCGGGGACCACACGCTCACGATTCAGTCAGCCGTGCGAGACAAGGACACCATGGTTGTCGGCTACACGCTCGAGCGACCGGGAGGAGTTACAGCCCTGCAATGGGACGAGCTCACGAACCAGGGCAAAGGGGCCTACCAGCCCAACGACGAGCCCTATTATTGGGACTTTGTCGGCGGCATCGATGAATCCAGAAAGGCCGAAGAGATAGCATACTGGGAAACTGCCCCCTACCCCGATGACCCCGTCGAGCAGAAGGCCTACGAGTTGGGCAAATTGGCTGCCGAAGACGATTTGACCTACAACAACTTTGCAGGAGAAGCCACTCTGGTCGACCCCGAAAAGAGCACCGCTGACAAACTTTACTGCTATGCCTACATAATTTTCACAAAGGCGCCGCAGGAAGGAGCTCCCATAACGCTGCAGGTTGGGAAACGGTCAAATGAGGAAGATCGCGACTCGTCTTGGTGGGGAACCTCCTGCGATACCGAGCAAATCGTCGAAATACCCGTGAAAGACGCGATATCCGCACAAACTTTTTCTGCCGATGGAGTTGGAACGATAGACGTCTCTCCCCTGTCGCTGCGATTCGAACATTCGGCGGAAGGCGGCATCGTAAGCGAAAGCACGGCAAGAGCCAAATTCGACAAAAAGAGCGATCATCTCTGGGAGATATCGTTCGAAGAATACTTCGCGCAATGCAATTCGGAAGTGGACATCGACGCATGCGGTAAAATCGTCATCAGATACAAGAACGGGAGCGAATATACCGTGCTCGATGAACTATCCGACCTAGACAACACCACTTACGTGCAAGGCCGCGATAGTCGGCAGTCCGTCTGGATGTTCAACCGCCTAGTGAACCCCCAGGAAATCGAAAGCATCACCATAAACGACGTGACGTTCTCGTAAATGAAGAGGACATAGGTTGCTGTAAGGGCACAGCTCGTCTGCGCCCTTTTTGCGCTCGCATTACCGGGTGTATCATTGATGATAGCAACCTTTTCCAAACCTGAAAGGACGGCCGCCATGGGAGCCTTCTCCGACCGCGTCTTCGCCGTCGTGAAGCAGATTCCGCGCGGCAAGGTC
>CBCTKQ010000056.1:0-9954 GCA_965147515.1 uncultured Eggerthellaceae bacterium
AGCTCCTCTATGACGTTGCGCAAAACGTCGCTGAGGACCTCGTAGTAGTTCTGCTTGGCCTCGAGCTCGGTCTGCTTGCGTTCCCGCTTGGGGCTGACAAGGGGCACGACGAAGTTGGCTATGAGCAGCGTGCAGAGTATGACCCCGCAGCCTAGGAAGATTATGAGCGAGCGCTGGGGGAAGACCTGCCCCGTCGACACGAAGAACGGGATCGTGAACAGGATGGACAGCGTGATGGTGCCCTTCGACCCGCAAAGCGTGACGAGCAGGGCGTTCCTCACGTCAGAGCCCTTGAGCGGGCGGCTCTCCCCCTTCTTCACGTGCACGGCCTCCATGGCGAAGCACCACAGGAAGCGAACGCCCATCAGAACGACCGTTATCATGGCCACCCAAAGCAGCAGCATTACGTTGTCTATGTCGGGGCTTTCCCACGAATAGAACATGGCCGTGGGGATCTGCGTTCCCAGCATCACGAAGACGATGCCGTTCAGCGCGAAGGCGAGCACCTGCCATACGCTTGACGACACTATGTTCATGTGCGCGATCGACGGGCTGACGGTGCGCGGCGCTATCACGTTCACGAGGCCTGCGACCACCACGGCGATGATGCCGCTGACATGCAGCGCGTTCGACGCCAGGTACACGACGAACGGGATGCACACCTCGAACAGCACGTGGAAAGTGGTGCTCTCTATGCCGAGGTCGCGGATCCACCTAAGCGCGAAGTTCGCGACGTATCCGCATGCAAGGCCGAACAACAGGCCGCCCACGAATTCGAAGACGAAGGCGAGCCCGGCATCGAGCAGCGAGAACACCCCGGTCGTGGCAGCCGCAAGCGCGAACTGGAACGAGACGATGCCCGAGGCGTCGTTCAGCAGCAGCTCGCCCTTCAGGATTCCCCACTGCCTCTGGGGGAGCGTGACCTGCTTGGACAGCGACGTAACGGCGACGGCATCGGTGGGTCCCAGGGCGGCGCCCAGCGCGAACGCGGCCGCAAGCGAGATGGACGGGATGACGGCGTTCACCACGAACCCGATGGCGAGCGTGCTGACCACCACGAGCCCTATGGCCAGCGACAGGATAGGCTTGCGGTTGCGCCAGAGCAGGGCCTTGTCAGCATCCTTGGCCTCTAGGTATAGCAAGGGTGCGATGAACAGCACGAGGAAGAGGTCGGGGTCGAGGTTGACGTCGACCGCACGGCCCGCGAACACAGCTATGACGGCGCCCATGACCACCTGTATGAGCGGCAGCGAGACGCGCGGTACCACCTGGTCGATGACCGCTGAGACGAGCACCGCGATTGCAAGCCAGAGGACGAGGGTCAGGGTGCCCAAGCACGGTCTCCTTTCGTTTCGCTTTCCCCTACCCTACCAGACTTCGCCGCCGATGGGCGCGAGGGTGCCGCAAGAAGCGAAAGGGAGCAGCGTAGCCGCGTGCGGACGCAATCGCCTGGCGGGGTCGTCGGGCAGGGTTGTCAGGCGGGGTCGTCAGGCAAGCTTGTCGCGTACCGCCGCGGCGATGCCTTCGGCATCCAACCCTAGGTCGCGAAGCAGCAGGTCGCTTTTGCCCTGGAGCACGAAGGCGTCGGGGATACCGAGCACGAGCGTCGGAGTATTCGCCCCAGAACGCGACAGGACTTCCAGCACTCCCTCGCCGACGCCGCCAGACACGACCCCTTCCTCGACGGTCACGACGAGCCTGGTGCCGGCAGCATTCATGATGGCCTCCTCGTCCAGAGGCTTCGCCCAGGTCATGTCGACGACGCGGACGGACAGTCCTTCCGCGGAAAGGATCTCAGCCGCAGCAAGCGATCGGCTCACCATGCGCCCGAAGGCGAGGATGGCGACGTCGTCGCCTTCCCTCGGCGTCCTCGACTTCCCCACCTCGAGCACTTCGGGATCGGCCGACCCGTCGTAGGTGTCGTTCTCGGCGCTTCCGCGCGGATAGCGTATGGCGACGGGGCCGCTTAGGCGGAAGGCCGTGTGCACCGCGTCGGAAAGCATCTGCTCGCTAGAGGGGACGATGACCTTCATGTTGGGGAGCATGCGAAGATAGACCAGGTCGAACACGCCATGATGGGTGGGGCCGTCGTCTCCGACCAGCCCTGCGCGGTCGAGCGCGAACACGACGTCGAGGTTGGGCAGTGCGACGTCCACGGTCATCTGGTCTATCGCGCGCTGCATGAACGTGGAATATATGGCGACCACGGGCCTCTTCCCTGCGATTGCAAGGCCTGACGCCATTGCCACGGCCTGCTCTTCCGCTATGCCCACGTCTATGAACCGCCCGGGGACGCGCGCCCTGAAGCTCTTCAGGCCCGTGCCTCCTTCCATGGCGGCCGTTATGGCGACTATGCGGCCGTCGCGCTCGGCCTCGCGCACCAGCGACTCGCTGAAAACCTGCGTGGCCGTCTTGGCCGGGCCGCCCTGCGATATCGCCTCGCCTGTAGCCGGGTCGTAGGGGCCTACGCCATGGAAGCGCTCCGCCTGCTCTTCGGCAGGACCGTAGCCTGCACCCTTCTTGGTCACCGCATGGATCAGCACCGGGCCGTCCATTGGAAGCACGAGCTCGAGCATCTCGCGCATGACGGCGATGTCGTTGCCGTCTATCGGCGGCGTGCACACTATGCCCAGCTGCTCGTAGATCATCGACTGGGGGATGATCATCTGCTTCATGGACTCCTTGGCGCGCTTGCCGAACTCGACGAACGCGTTGCTGGTGCGGCCTCCCGACTCCAAGACCCCCTGAAGCTGCTCGCGGGCGTCGCGGTACTGCGAGGTGGCGCGAATGTTTCCGAGGTGCTTCATCAGCGCGCCCACGTTTCGCGATATGGACATCTCGTTGTCGTTCAGGACTATGACCATGGGAAGCTGCTGGCTTCCGATGTAGTTCAGCGCCTCGAAGGCCATCCCTCCCGCCAGGGCCGCGTCGCCGATCACCACCACGATCTTCTCGTCGGTGCCGTTCAGCTGCCTGGCCTTCGCAAGGCCGGAGGCCACCGAAAGCGAGTCGGACGCGTGCCCGGAAGGATGCGTGTCGTAAACGCTCTCACTGGGCCTGGGGAACCCGGATATGCCGTCGTACGAGCGCAGGGTGTCGAACACCCCCGCGCGTCCCGTGACAAGCTTGTGCGCATACGACTGGTGGCCCACGTCGAAGACGACCTTGTCCTTCGGGGCGTCGATCACGCTGTGTATGGCCACGATCATGTCGACCGCGCCGAGGGAGGAAGCCACATGGCCGCCCGTGCGCGAGGTGGTGTCGATTATCTGGCTGCGGATCTCGCTTGCAAGTATCCCCAGGTCGGACACGCTCAAGGCATGCAGGTCGGTAGGCTTGCTTATGCTGTCGAGTATGCGCATCTTGCGCTGCATGGCGGATTCTCTAAAAGGGAGCGGCTTCGTCGGGGCCGGTGTGGCCGGGAACATCTTCCGCATCGGCTTCGCCCGGCTTGCCCGGAACCACCGCGTCGCCGTCGCCCTGGGCGCCGTCCGCCACATCGGCTTCGGCGGCAACGGATTCGGCCTGCGCCGCATCGGGTTCGGAGGCAGGTTTGGAACCCTCTTCGGCCGAGGGTTCTTCCTGTTCGCCTGCGAGCACGTCGGCCTCGCTCACGTCGCAAGCGGCCAGTCCCAGCCTGACGGCCTCCTCGTACAGCGCGAGCGCCTCGTCCAGCGATATGCCTTCGGCCGATACCTCGTCGACTATCTCGTCAAGGCGCGACTTCATGGCATCGAAGCCCTGCGGTGCGTCACTCATCTTCGCTTCCTTCCGTAGGGTTGGATTCCTCGAGCTGCCGCGCAACGTTGCCTAGCATCCCGTTCACGAACTTCGGCGAGTCGTCCTCGCCGCCGAACTCCTTGGCCATCTCGACGGCCTCGTTGATGGACACCGACACGGGCACCATGTCGACGTATAGCATCTCGTACAAGGCTATGCGCAGTATGGCCAGGTCCATGAGCGGCATGCGGCTAACCGACCAGTTCTTCGATATCGAGGAAAGCTTCCCGTCAAGCTCGTCCTTGTGTTCCTCGACGCCCCTGACCAGGTCGTACGCGTAGTCGGACACCGTCTTCTCGAGGCAGGTCATGTCCCCCTGCTGCAGCAGGTCGAAGGCGGACGTGTTGCGTATCGCCCCCGAGTAGAGGATCTGTGCCGCGCACTTGCGTGCCGAGGTTCGTTCGTGCTGTCTTGACATCCGGCCTCCAGCAGGCGAAGCGCCTGCTAGTTCTCCCCGAACTGGATGCCGTCGACGAACACGTCGATGGACGCCACCTCGACGCCCACCTGGACGAGCAGCGCGTCGGCTATGGCCTGGCGCAGCTTGTCGGCGAGCTCGGGGAGCACCTGGCCGTACTCGACCACGACGTGCAGGACGACCTCTATCTTCCCATCGTCGTCGTAACGCGTCTGGATGCCCGAGGTGGTGGGGCGGTTGATGATCCTGGCGAGGAAGCCGCCAGCAGGCGTGCCTATGGAGGCGACGCCTTCCTGTTCGCTGGCGGTGAGCGAGATGATGGTGTCAACCACGCCCGGGGCCAGCGTCATGTTGTCTGCATGCTGCTCGTTCGTCATAGAAGGTCTCCCATCTGCGTCTCGATGAAGTCGGTCGTGGCCTCGCCGGCGACGAACACCTCGTTTTCGAGCACGCGCTTGTGGAACGGGATGGTGGTTGCTATGCCCTCGATCACGAACTCGTCGAGCGCACGCTTGGCCCTGGCTATGGCCTCTTCCCTGTCCTGCCCGTGGCAGACCAGCTTGGCCACCAGCGAGTCGTAGTAGGGGGATATCTTCGAGCCCTCCTGCAGGTAGGTTTCGACCCGGACGCCGGGACCGCCCGGAAGCCTTAGCTTCGTTATGGTGCCGGGACACGGGCGGAATCCGTGGTCGGGGTCTTCGGCGTTGATTCGCATCTCGATGGCATGCCCGATGGGCTTGAACGGCACGCGGTCGGCGGCGCTTATGGGCTCGCCGGCCGCTATGCGTATCTGCTCCTTGATTATGTCGGTGTCGGTGACCATCTCGGTGACGGGATGCTCGACCTGCACGCGCGTGTTCATCTCCATGAAGTAGAAGTTGCCGCCCTCGTCGAGAAGGAATTCCACCGTGCCCGCGTTGCGGTACTCCACGGCGCGCATGGCCTTTACGGCCGCGACGCCCATGGCGCGGCGTATCTCGTCGGTGAGCGCCGGCGAAGGAGCCTCCTCGAGCAGCTTCTGGTGCCTGCGCTGTATGGAGCAGTCGCGCTCGCACAGCGAGATGTAGTTCCCGAAGTCGTCGGCGAGCACCTGCACCTCCACGTGGCGCGGGCGCAGGACCAGCTTCTCGAGGTACACGCCGCCGTTGCCGAACGCAGCCTCCGCTTCGGAGCTTGCGGCCTTGAACTGCGCCTCGAGGTCGGCCGGGTCGTGGACCTCGCGCATGCCCTTGCCGCCGCCGCCGGCCGTGGCCTTTATGAGCACGGGGTAGCCCACGCGCTCGGCGAACGCCCGGGCGTCTTCCACGGTTTCGCAAATGCCGTCGGATCCGGGCACGGTGTGTACGGTGCATGCCGTCATGGTCTCGCGTGCGGAGGCCTTGTCGCCCATGCGCTCGATGCATTCGGCGGACGGCCCTATGAACACTATGTCGTTGTCGACGCAGGCGCGCGCGAACTCGGCGTTCTCGGCCAGGAACCCGTATCCGGGGTGTATGGCCTCCGCGCCGGTGTTCTTCGCGGCCGCGATGATGTTCGGGATGACGAGGTAGCTCTTGTTGGACTGCGCGGGCCCGATGCACACCGCCTCGTCGGCGTAGTGCACGGGATAGGTGTCGGCGTCCTCGGTGGAGTACACCGCCACGGTCTTGATGCCCAGCTCGCGCGCGGCGCGCATGACGCGCAGCGCGACCTCGCCCCTGTTGGCTACTAGGATCTTCTGGAACATCAGGCCTGCTCCGCGACTGTCGGGACCTTCTCGTGGGGCTCGACGTAGAACAGGACGGTTCCGAACTCGACGGGGGTGGCGTCCTCGAGGCACACCTCGCGCACGGTTCCCATCTCCTCGGCGGTTATCTCGTTCATGAGCTTCATGGCCTCGACGATGCACAGCGTCTCGCCTGCGGCGACCTCGTCGCCCACCTTCACGAACGGAGGCTCGCCGGGCGCGGGCGCCTCGTAGTAGGTTCCCACCATGGGGGCGGTGACCGCGTACCAGGTGGCAGGACGCTCGCTTGCGGGCTGGGCCGCCTGCGCGGCCGCAGGCGCCTCCTGAACGGTGGGCGTTGCAGCCACGGCGGCAGGCGCTGCCACGGGAACGGCAGCCTGTGTGCCCTCGCCCGGCATGCGCACCGCGATGCGGACGCCTTCCTCCTCGACGACGATCTCGCCCACGCCGCTTTCCTCGGCGACCTTGACGAGCTCACGGATCTGGTTGATGTCCACGTAGTCCTCCTCTTTGGTTCCGCTTGACTCCTGCTCGAGCATGAAGTCGACCTTCTCGGACGTGCGGTGCTTGCTTAGGTAGGTGCGCGCCTCGTTGGGGAACAGCGCATACATTAGAACGTCTTCCTCGCTGGTGGCCAGGTCGCCGATTTCGGCCGCGACCTCCTCGTAGGTGGTGGTGACGAGCGTGCCGGGGGCGACGTCGGGGTCGAGGATCTCGGAGCTCTTCGCCACCTTCTCGACGATGTTCGGGTCCATGCGGCCGGGCGCCTTGCCGTAGAAGCCGCATATGTAGTCCTTCATCTCCTTCGAGATGACCGACCAGCGCTTGCCGGTGATGACGTTGAACACCGCCTGAGTGCCCACGATCTGCGAGAGCGGGGTGACAAGCGGGGGATACCCCACCTCGGCGCGGACCTTCGGGATCTCGGCCATGACCTCGGGCAGCCGCTCGGCGGCCTTCTGCACCTCAAGCTGGCTCATGAGGTTCGACATCATGCCGCCCGGCACCTGGTGCGAATAGACCTTCATGTGGGTGAGGGACGACACGCCGCGCTTGTAGTGGCCGCGCTTGCGCACCTCTTCCCAGTACTCCGAGATCTCGAAGAGCAGGTCGAGGTCGAGCCCCGTGTCGAAGCGGCTTTCCTGGAAGGCGGCCGCTATCATCTCGACCGCGGGATGCGAGTTGCCGAACGCCAGCGGCGCATGCGCTGTGTCGGCTATGGCGGCGCCGGCCTCGGCGGCCTTGATGATGTTGGCCGGGGCCATGCCTCCAACGTAGTGGCAGTGGATGTGCACCGGAAGGCCGATTTCAGCGTTGAACGCCTTCACCATGCGCTCGGTGCGGTAGGGCGTGAGCATGCCCGCCATGTCCTTGATGGCGATGCTGTCGGCCCCGAGCTCCTTCAGCTGCTGCCCGTATTCCAGGAAGCTGTCGAGCGTGTGCACCGGGGATATGGTGTAGGAGATGGCGCCCTCGAAGTGGGCCCCGCAGCTTTTTATGGCCTCGGCGTTGTCGACGACGTTGCGGATGTCGTTCAGCGCGTCGAACACGCGGAAGACCTCGATGCCGTTGCGGTGGGCGGCCTCGATGAAGCGGAACACTATGTCGCGCGAGTAATGCTTGTACCCCACGAGGTTCTGGCCGCGGGAAAGCATGGCAAGCGGCGTGTTGGGCGTGTTGGCCTTGATGGAGCGCAGGCGCTCCCAGGGGTTCTCGTCAAGGAAGCGCAGGCACGAGTCGAAGGTCGCGCCTCCCCATGCCTCTATGGCCCAATACCCGACCTTGTCCATCTTGGGAAGGACGGGAAGCATGTCGCCCAGCTGCATGCGCGTGGCCCAAAGGCTCTGCTGGCCGTCGCGTATGGTGGTGTCCATTATCTGAAGCCGTGACAATTCCTCACCTCGTTTCCATGGTTTCGGCCGCAGGGGCCGCATAGGGGGAAGGCCTTCGCCTTCCGTTGCAGCGTATGGCTAGACGCGCTTGACGAAGCGGCCGTCGCGGGTGTCGATCTGCAGGACGTCGCCCGTGTCAATGAAGGTGGGCACCTGTATGGTGACGCCCGTCTCGAGGGTCGCAGGCTTCGTGGTGCCCTGCACGGTGTCGCCCTTGAAGCCGGGCTCGGTCTCGGTGACCTCAAGCTCGACGAACATCTGCGGCTCGATGGAGATGAGTTCGTCGCCTGCGTAGAGCAGCGACGCCTCGTCGTTCTCCTTCAGCCACTGCGACGCGTCGCCCACGGTGACGGCAGGTATGGCCTGCTGCTCGTAGGTGTCGTTGTCCATGAAGTAGTAGTCCTCGCCGTCGTTGTAGAGGTATTGCAGCTTCGACGTCTCCAGCCGCACGGAGTCGAACTTCGTGCCCGAGTTGAAGGTGTAGTCGACCACGCGCCCCGACTTGATGTCCTTGAGCTTGGTGCGCACGAACGCGCCGCCCTTGCCGGGCTTCACGTGCTGGAACTCGACTATCGTGCACATCTTGCCGTTGTTGATTATGCACATGCCGTTCTTGAAATCTGCAGTGGATACAGTCGCCATCTTCGCTCCTTGCAGGGTGCCGCAGCGGGTGCGCGCCCCAGTTCTAAATGATATTATGGATGTTTGCGAATCACTAATTATAGGAGAAACAGGCCTTGTTCTCAACGTCCGATATCGTGCACAACTCGAACGCCAAGTCGTTCGAGAGGGGGCGCCAGCTGGCCGAGCGCGAAGGCTCCGTGGCCGCCCGCCGCTTCGTCCCCGGAAGGCAGTCGTGCGACGTGTCCGCCGACGTGCGCTCGTCCAGCGGCATAGCCGAGCACTTCCACGCCTACCTGGCCACCGACCCGGCGTGCGAGAGCATCGTCGACTACGAATGCACCTGCCCCGCGGCCCGCAAGCACGACTCCATGTGCAAGCATGCGGTGGCGCTGGCCCTGTCCTTCATGCGCGACCCTTCCAGCTTCCAGGGCTTCGACGACCAGTTCAAGGTGTCCACCAGCCGCTCGATAAGGCGGTACATGGACGACGCCCCCGGGCGCAAGGCATTCTCCCTTCCCGACGGCGAGGCGCATCTGGGCGCGACGCTTTCGTGCTCGTTCGGCGCATGGACGCTGAAGGCGCAGATCGAGGCCATGGGCGCGCGGTACGTGATATCCGACATGCAGGCGTTCGGCGAGGCCGTGGCCATGCGCACCTTCTACGCGCACGGCAAGCGGCTGGCCTTCGTTCACTCCCCCGAGTGCTTCGACGACGCCTCGCGGGGGATGGCGCTGCTCATCGCCGAGAAGTCGCAGGAAGGCAAGGCACAGAAGCGCGAGCTTCCCCTTTCGGAGGCCGACGTGGTGCGCCTTCTCGACTCGCTCGGCGACGCGACGTTCACGCTTGAGGCCGACGGCGGCACGTGGTGCAACATGTCGGCCGCCGAAGCAGACCCCGACGTCCTGCTCAGGATCGTCTCCTCGCAAGACGGAGCCTATCAGCTGGTCCGCGACGAGCGGGTCACCGTCGCCGTGGGGTCCGGCCACGCCTATGCCTTCGTGGACGGAAGCGCCTACAGATGCTCCAGCGCGTTCACGCCTGCGGCCACGTTCCTTCGCGACGTGTACTCTTCGGCGGACGAAGAGCTGCTGGTGGCTCCCGACGACCTCGTCGAGTTCTGCTCGGACGTGCTCCCCGTGCTCGAGAGGGGCCTTAGCGTCGCCGTGCCCGAGGAGCTTGACGCGCTCAGGCCCAGGGAGGCCCGGTTCTCCTTCTACTTCGACAGGACCGGCACGGGGCGCGACGAGGCCATAGAGCTGGAGGTGAAGGTGGACTACGGCTACGGCGCGCGCACGCTGCTGGCGCCCGCAGGCGGAGTGCCCAGCGCCAACGGTTCGCCGGAGGAAGGCGCTGCGGCCGAAGATGCGGCAGCCGACCGGCCGCCTGATTCCGCGCATCCGGAGTACCGGGACGACGAGGCCGAGAACGAGGCCGTCGAGCTTGCATGTTCCTACTTCCCCGCCGACATGCGCATCCCGCTAGACGACGAAGAGGCCGCGGGCGAGCTTTTGTAC
>CBCTKQ010000057.1:0-9916 GCA_965147515.1 uncultured Eggerthellaceae bacterium
CTATGAGCCCCGGGACGTCGGCTATGACGAAGCTGTCATCCCCGCTGACGGCGACTCCCAGGTTGGGCACGAGCGTGGTGAACGGGTAGTCGGCTATTTTGGGCTTGGCCGCGCTCATCCTTGATATGAGCGACGACTTCCCGGCGGAAGGCATGCCCACCAGCGCCGCATCGGCCAGAAGCTTCATCTCGAGCTCGATCCAGCACTCCTGCGCCGGCTCGCCCAGCTCGGCGAAGGCAGGGGCGCGCCTCGTAGACGTGACGAAGTGCGTGTTGCCACGGCCCCCCATCCCGCCGTCGGCCACCGTTATGGCCTCGCCGTCGCGGGCGAGGTCGGCGATCAGCTCGCCAGGCTGCTTAGAGCCTTCGTCGTACTCGCGCACCACAGTGCCGACGGGCACGCGCAGCACCAGGTCCTCGCCGCGGGCACCGTGCATCTTAGAACCCTTGCCATGGGTTCCCCGCTCGGCCTTGAAGTGATGCTTGAACCTGTAGTCGACCAGCGACGACACCGACGCGTCGGCCTTAAGCACGACGTCGCCGCCGTGTCCGCCGTCGCCGCCGTCGGGACCGCCCTTGGGCACGTGCGCCTCGCGCCTGAACGACATGCATCCGGCGCCGCCGTCGCCTCCGCGTACGAATATGTGGACCTTGTCTACGAACAAAACTGCCTTCTTGCTAAAAAAGCCCCCTGTAAGAGATACAGAGGGCTTCGGCCATGCTTGGGTGTGAAGCGCTTAGGCTTCGTTTGGAACGACGTGGATCTTCCTCTTCTGGCCCTTTGTGAACTTGAGCGTGCCGTCGCACAGGGCGAAGAGCGTGTCGTCGCTTCCACGGCCGACGTTCTCGCCGGGATGGAAGTGGGTGCCGCGCTGGCGGACGATGACGTTGCCGGTCTTCACGGCCTGGCCGCCGAACATCTTGACGCCAAGTCGCTGCGCGTGGGAGTCGCGGCCGTTGCGGGTGGAACCCAGGCCTTTCTTGTGAGCCATCTGCTATTCCTCCGATGCTTTCTCGGCGGCTGCATCCTTGGCCTCGACGTCCTTGGCGTCGTCGGCCTTCTTCTTGGTTGCTGCCTTCTTCGTCTTCTTGGCGGCCGGGTCGACGAACTTCTCGGACCCGACGGAAGTTATCTGGATGCGGGTGAGGTCCTGCCTGTGGCCCTGGAGCCTCTTGTAGTTCTTGCGCTTCTTGAACTTGAAGACCAGTATCTTCTTGTCGCGGAACTGCTCGAGTATGACGGCCTCGACCTTGGTGCCGGACGCCTTGGACGGGTCGGCTTCGACCTTCTTGCCGTCGACGACGCAGATCGCGTCGAGCGCGACCTTGTCTCCCGCCTCGCCCGGAAGCTTCTCGACGTTGAGTTTGTCGCCCGGTGCGACCTTGTACTGCTTGCCGCCTGTTTTCACTATTGCGTACATGAATGAACTCCTTGGATGAAAGTAAACGCAAGGAAGAACTTTACCAATGCGCCGTTCTCGCGTCAATAACGTATTTTGCCGCATGCGGCCATTTTTCGGCCGAAGAGAGGGCGCATATGAACCGTATCCCTGCGTTCGCCCGCAACATCACATACATTTTTTCAATAATGCATGATTGGAAAGCGAGCGAGCGGCGCATCCGGTGGTTTTAATTCGAGCGAAAGCCCGACGACGCGTACTTGGGTACGCGAGGAGGGCTTGGAGGTCGAAGGAAAACCGCTGGGGCGCCCGCGCAGCGTCAAACAATACTTCGGCCGTCTAAGGCCGAAGTATCTCATATCTGCCAGTCGGAGCCTATGATGATGAGGAAGTCGGAATCGAACAGGTAGTCTCCGTCGTCCTCGACGGCCTTGCCAAGCCCGAAGGCGTCGACGATCTGGTCGGCGTAGTTCTCGTAGTTCGGGTCCTTGTACACGACTATGGTCTGGTCGTAGTCGAAGTTGTCGGCGTTGCCCAGGTCGAAGTTCTTGTAGCCCATCGACTCCAGCACTCTCTGCGCGTCGGCGCACACGCCGTCCGTTCCGCTTCCGTTGCGTATCCTGAGCGTGGCAGTCCGGTCGACGTTGTAGCCTGACCCCAGGGCGCCCGTGCCGGCCGACGCGATGACCGTGCCGGTCAGGTCGTCCACCTCGTCTTCGGCGGTTGGGGGAAGCCCGGCGTCCACGCGCCTCATCATCGCCTTCCACGCGTCCTCGTCCACCACCTCGTACCAGACGTCGTCCTCGTATTCGGACGTGGTCGGCAGCACGGCCGTGTATATGTCGGTGGAGGCGTCGAGGCCGCGCATGCTCTGGGCTATCCCGACGATGGAGTCGATCCCCATGTCGGTCAGCACGCAGTCGGCCAGGGACTGCATGGTAGTGGCGATGGTGAGGGCGTCGGAGGCGAGAAGCTTCTGGGCTATTGCGGAAAGCACGAGGCGCTGGTTGGCCGCACGGTACAGATCGCCGCTGCCGTAGTCGTCGTAGGCGTGCCTCGAACGCACGAGGACGAGGGCGTCAGACCCGTTGAGGGTCTGCACGCCTGGAAGAAGGTGGCCGCCGGCCTCGTCGTCGTCTATCTCGATGGGAACGTTGACCTCGATGCCGCCAAGGGCGTCCACCACCGTGGAGAAGCCGTCCAGGTTGATCTCGGCGTAGTGCGATATGGGAACCCCGGCAAGCTCGGAAACGGTCTTCACGGCAAGGGACGGACCCCCGAACGCGTGCGCCGAGTTGATCTTGTCCTCGCCGTATTCGCCGAGGTCAACCTTGGTGTCGCGCGGAATGGAGATGATGGATGCCTTCTTGCCCTTCGGGTCGATGCGGGCCAGCATCATCGTGTCGCTTCTGAAGGTGCCACCGAAGTAGTCGTCGTTGCTACGGTCCTCCGACCCGTCGACGCCAAGCAGCAGCACGTAGAACGGGTCCTCGGGGGCGTCAACGGGCATGAGTGCGTCGAACAGCGAGGAGTCAAGGCCGTCGGAGAGGCTTCGGGAGATGCCGTTCATGTAGGCGAACGCCACGCCGCCTGCAACCAGCAGGATGGAAAGCAACGAGACCGCGAGCACCGTGAGCACCTTGTTGCGCTTCCTGCGCTTGTGTAGTCCCCGCACGGCGTCGGATTCGAGGTAGGACTCGGACGTGATGCGCGAATAGGCGCTGGTGTCCGCCGGCGGAATCTTCAGGTCCTCGTATTCGGCGGAGTGCTCGGTGCGCACCCTTGGCGCGGAGCGGATGTCCAGCTGGGACGAAACCGACGAGTAGCGGGCCTGACGCGGGTTTCCGTTTCTTTTAGCCATAGCCTAATTTTGCCATTCCATGGGACCTCCGCAGAACAGGAGCCGCCTATTCACGAAAATCCTCACAAGTCGCAATCGAGCCTAAGATAATATCGCAGGAGGCCTCCCGGTGTCCAGGATGTCCTTAAGCGCCGCCTCGTCCAGCACGGGAACTCCCAGCTTGACGGCCTTGTCGAACTTCGACCCTGCGGCCTCCCCTGCTATCACGTAGCTCGTCTTCGACGACACGCTTCCCGACGTCTTGGCCCCCAGGGCCTCCAGGGCCTCGGATGCCTCGGTGCGGGTCATGCCAAGCCCCGAAAGCGAGCCGGTAAGCACGAACGTGAGGCCCGAGAGCGGCTTCTCGCCCGGAGCCTCCTCGGAAGGCGACGCGGACATGGCGACCCCGGCCTTCCCCAGGCGCTCTATGACGTCGATGTTGTCGGGGGTGCGCAGGAACTTCCATATGCCGCGCGCCACCTTCTCCCCGATTCCGTAGACGCCGATCAGGTCGTCCTCGCTGGCTGCAGCCAGCGCGTCCATCGACGGGTAGACCTCGACGATCTGCTTCGCGGTGTTCTTCCCGACGTGGCGCATGCCCAGGCCGTTCAGCACCCGGTGGAACTCCCTGGACTTCGACTCCTCGATGGCGGTGACCAGCTTGGTTGCGATGGTGCGGCCGAGCTTGAAGGGCCTGCCGTCCTTGTTCAGGCGCCCGGTGTCCAGGTTCGCCAGCTCGTCTTCGGTCAGCGTGTAGAAGTCGGCGACGTCGGAAAGCCTTCCCAGCTCCACCAGGCGCCCGACTATCTCCTCGCCCATGCCGTCGATGTCCATGGCCTCGCGGCTGACCCAGTGGAGCAGCCTCTCGAGCGCCTGCGCGGGGCATTCTATCGATATGCATCGAAGGGCCGACTCGCCTTCCTCGCGCACTACCGGCATGCCGCAGCTCGGGCACGTCTTTGGCTCCTGCCACACCATTGCGTCTTCGGGGCGCAGGGCGAGTATGGGGCCCACGACCTCGGGGATGACGTCTCCCGCCTTGCGCACTATCACGGTGTCGCCTATGCGGACGTCCTTCCTGTGCACCTCGTCGGAATTGTGGAGCGTTGCGCGCGACACGGTCGACCCGGCGACGTACACCGGGTCCAGCTCGGCGACGGGGGTGAGCACGCCCGTGCGCCCCACCTGGACGGTTATGTCGTGCATCACCGTGGTCTTCTCCTCGGGGGGGAACTTGTAGGCTATGGCCCACCTGGGGGCGCGCGACGTGAAGCCCATCTGCTGCTGCACGGCGAACGAGTCAACCTTCACGACGACCCCGTCTATCTCGTACGGAAGGTCGCCGCGCCGCTCGAGCGACCTGGCGCAGAAGTCGAACACCTCCTGCTTGGTGGTGCACAGGGCGACGTCGGGGTTCACGTGGAAGCCGGCCGTGCGCAGCCATTCCAGAAGCCCCCATTGCGAGTCGGTGCGGAGCTCGTCGGCGTCCGCAACCGCATATATGAAAGTGGAAAGGTCGCGCATGGAGGTTACCGCCGGGTCCTTCTGGCGGATGGACCCGGCAGCCGCGTTGCGCGGGTTCGCGAACGGCGCCTTGCCTTCGGCCTCGGCGGCAAGGTTCAGCGCGTCGAAGCTCTTCTTGGGCATGTACACCTCGCCGCGCAGCTCTATCGCCTCGTCTGGGTCGGCCATGGCCTGGTTAGCTTCGGGACGAAGGCGCAGCGGGACGTCCTTGACGGTCCTGATGTTCGCCGTGATGTCCTCGCCGGTGGTTCCGTCGCCCCTGGTGGCGGCGCGGACCAGCCTTCCGCTCTCGTAGGTCAAAGCGATCGACGAGCCGTCTATCTTGAGCTCGCAGCACAGCGGCGGAAGCGACCCGACCGCGGCAACCACGCCGTCGATCCATCTTTCAAGCTCGTCTGTGTCCATCGCATTGTCCAGCGAGTACATGCGCTCCTGGTGCATCACTGGCTGGAACTGCTCGCCGACGTATCCTCCCACGCGCTGCGTGGGGCTTTCGGGGGTGACGAGCTCGGGATGGTC
The DNA here is from genome assembly GCA_965147515.1 of uncultured Eggerthellaceae bacterium. Lineage (GTDB taxonomy): Bacteria > Actinomycetota > Coriobacteriia > Coriobacteriales > Eggerthellaceae > MGBC163016. The sequence continues at coordinate 5,283 of CBCTKQ010000057.1, forward strand.
GCGTTCCAGCTCGCGCAGCTCGCGCATCAGCGAGTCGAAGGCCGCGTCCGTTATCTCGGGCGCGTCGAGGGCGTAGTAAAGATAGGTGTGGCGTTCGATCTCGTCGCGGAGGGCCTCGATACGCGATGCAGCGTCAGTCATGGATCGCCTTCGTTCTCTATTTTTCCAACATGCTGCTTCTCAACTCGAGAATATTGTCTATAATAATCGAAGAAACGAGCATGGACGCTTGTGACTGAACACGTTGAAAAGGAGCACTTAAATGAATGAAGGGCTGAACCTCCCGCGCCTGCAAAGCCTGAACGATTGGATCGTCACCAAGTCCGACATCGACAACATGACCGAAACCGAGCTCATCGATGTCGTGAAGGAGCAGAAGGTCAAGGTCATGATCACCGACGGCGACGTCTCCACGGTCATCATCTCGCCCGACCTGTACAACACCTTCGTAAGCACGGTCGAGAAGTACGCCGCCTCCCGTGGCGCATCTGCAGACATCGACTAGTCGACGGAAGCATACTTGACGAAGAAGGCCCGCATCCGCGGGCCTTTTTTATTGCCCGAAGAACAAGGCGGCAAACGTCCGCGCAACGTCAGCCTTTGTATCGTCTTCGACGATATAAAGCTACAAGTTACTGATGTCCCAAAGCCCCGTGAGAAGCGATGCGGCGACCAGCACGCAAAGCACCGCCAACACGATGAGGACGACGCCTAGCGGGCTTTCCTTGCCCTGGGGCGGCATGCGGTCTTCGTCGGACCTTGGCGCTCGGTCCTTCTTCGGACGCTTGCGCTCGGCACGCTCAGGCTGCGGTGTTGGAGCCTGATAAGGCTCGGACGCCGCGGATGGCGTGACAGGGGCCTGCTGCACGGGCACGTTCTGATGCATGGCAGGCTGCCCGGATATGTCTTGCGAGAAGCCCTGGGCACGCTGCCGCACGGGAGCTTCTACCTGCCTGGGGCCACGTGGAGGAATCTGTCCGCTTCGGGAGGGCTGCGACGTCGAAGGACGCAACGGTTGGGAGGTGGACCTTCCGGCCTGAGCCGCAGGACGGCCCGGCTGCGCCGAGGATCCGAGCGGCTGGGAGTTGCGCTGAGGCTGCGCGGAAGCGGCGCCCTGGTCGCCGTAGGGCCTTGGACGTCGCGCCGTCTCGCCCGAGGCGCGCGGCGCGAAAGCCTGGGAGGACGGCGAATGGCGCAACCTGTCGTCTTGCTACATGCGGCGCGCCGTCTCCTGCTCTTCCGCGCGACGGCGCGCCTGTTCGGCAGCGACCTTGGCCTCTGCGGCCACCTCTTCCTAACGCCGACGGACCTGCTCCTGCATTGCAAGCCGCCTGCGTTCCACCTCGTCGGCGGCGCGGCGCTTCTCGTTCGCGATGACCGCTACGTCCTCTATGTCACGCATGTCGTTGGAGTTGGGGATCAAAGGCTGCGAATTCGACCTGGCGGCGGCCTGTTCGGCAGCAGCCCGCTCGGCGGCCGCCTTCTCCTCGGCCAGCGCGGCGGCCCGCATCTGCTGCTGTTCGAGCTCGCGCTTCCATTCCTTCGACCGCAGGCTCTTCTCGCGCTCCTGCTCCTCCCTGGCGCGCTCGCGTTCAGAAGTCGCGCGCGACCTTCTGGCCGGCTTGCTTTCGGGCGCGAGGATGTCGATGAGGACCTCCCCGTCGATCACCGAAGGCGTCGAAGCGGTCTTGCTTTCCTTGGGTTCCTCGACGGCGGAGAAGCCGAGAGCAGACAGCAGCTCGTCTTCGGACATCGAGTTCTTTGAGGTCTTGCTCACGTCGCCTCCCTGTTACTTCCCAAGCACCACCAAGTCGGACACGCTGTACCGCAGCGCGTTCTCGTATTCGTCCCTGCTGAGGTGAAGCCCGCTGTTGTCTATGGTCACCACCGCGTTCTCCCCGTTCAGCGAATCGAGCTTGAAGCTTGACCCGTAGTCCCTTGCCAGGTTGTCCGTGAACGTCTTCGCCGACGCGGCGTCGGGGAACGTCATGTTCATCGTGGACGACTGGCAGTCTCCGTTGGCCTGGAATGATACCGTCTCCTCGACCTTGTATTGCACGCCGCTGGCGGTATTCGCCGAGTACTGGTACACAACGGTGCCCGAAAGGTCGCCGCTGCCGGTTCCAGACGGCGCCGACGTCGAACCGGACGAGCTGGAAGCCGACGAGCTCGACCCGGCCTGCGACGAGGAACCCTGCGGCGTGACGGGGACGGTCTTCGTCTCTATGCTTATCTGCGGCACGACCCCTTGCTGGGAAAGGGCCACGTAGGCTCCGATTCCGCCTCCGGCAAGCACCAGCACGACGAGGATTGCCACGATGACGCGCCTGCGCACCTTGCGGCCCTTCGTCGACTTCCTCATGCCTTCCTCGATCGACACAGGAGGCTTGTCGAACATGGGGCTCTCCTCGATGGCCTTGGCGTCGAGGAGAGGGTCGCCTACCTTGTCTGCGAGCGCGTTCTCGATAGGCTTGGAGGCGACCGCCGGCGCTGGTTGCGTCTGCGCGGCAGGCTGTGGGGCATGGGCCGACACGGGAGCGAACGACCCCGAGCTTCCCGGAGAGGCCTGCCGGGGCGCAGCCCCTTGCGGGCGAACCCCCTGCGCGGGGGCGCCAAAGGGCTGCTGCGTGGCCTGCATGGGCGAAGGCTGCTGGACCGTCTGCCTTGGCCCAAAGGCATAAGAGGGCTGCTGGGATGCGGCTTTCGCCTGGACGGCCCCGAAGGCCGAATGCATCCGCACCTGGTCGGACCTGGCGGCTGCGGCTGCCGCCACCGCCCTCATGTTACCCGTAGAAGCCGGAGAGGACCCTGCTGGGGCGCCCATCGCGGCACCTCTGGGAGGGCCTGGGACTCCTGCCGCTCCTTGTGCCTGCGCCATTCCGCGCGGCGTCTGGGCCGTCACCGGAGAGAACTGCCCGGTGGACTGGCGTGCGCCTTGCGGACGCGCCTGCCCGTTCATGCGCTGGGCCTGGGAAGATGGCTGTCCCTGAGGGGCGTTCCCATAGGCGGTTCCATTGGATGGCGTCCCCTGGTTCGGGACCCCCTGCACCAAGGCTGCCCCGCGCTGAACCTGCCGCAACGGCTGCGTCGCATGAGGGGCGGCCTGTTGCCTCATCGGTTGCTTCGCGGACGGCTGTCTCATTTGCTGCTTTGCAGCCGGCTGGCGCATAGACTGCCTGGAGTTCGCTGTTCCCGGGGCGCCTTGTTGTCCCATCTGGCCCGCATTCGGAGCGCCGTTTTGGACGCGTTGCGGCTGGATGGGCTGGCTTGCGTTGCCGTGGCTGGCCGCCTGTTGCCCCATAGGCTGCTGCGAGCCCGCCTGGCGTTGGGCTTTGCCGTGCTGGGCCAGAAGGTCGTTCTGTATCTGCGCGATATGCTGCTGCGGGCTTGCCCCCTGCCCTATCGGCGGGAAGGCGCCGGCTGCGAAACCAGGCTGCTGGCCCTGGCCGCCCTGCGGGATGTCGGACTTGCGGAACACGGGAATGACGAACGGGACGATCTCGTCCTCGTCCTTGCGGCTGCCGTCCAGCGGCTGCTTGGCTAGCCCTGACTCGGACGCCGATATCACCTCGGCGGGATACTGTCCGTATCCCGCCTGCGGACCCGATGGGCCGTTGTTGGAACCGCCGCTTCGAGAGGCGCGCCCTTCGGGCTTGCCTTGGGCTGCAGACGCGTCGTCGGCCGCTTCGACGTCGGCCGCATCGTCCTCGGGGAGGACGTCTATGTGCACGTATGGGAGCTTTCCGCCCTTTTTCTTCTTTTTCTTGGCCATGCTTCAATCAGTCGCGTGTTTACAGTGTTCGATAAAAGCGTGCTTCCCAAGACGCTCGGCTGTATCGCGCGTCCGGCGTTCTGCCTATATGCGTGATTATACACTTGAAGGATTGAAAGACGCCCTGCACGCTGCGAACGCGCGGCTTCCTTCAAATCAACAGATGTCTGACACGGCCTGCGCGATGCGGTCCACGACGTCGGTCGCGCACACCGACACCTCTGTAAGGCTGCGTGCCGCGATGCGGCCTGCCTTGGCGTGCAGCGACGTGGCAAGCTGGGCGGCCTTGACGGGGGAAAGCCCCTGGGCAAGAAGCGACGCGAGCATGCCTGAAAGCACGTCGCCGGTTCCGGCCTTGGCTAGCGCAGGGGTGCCCGAGTCCATGACGTGCACCACGTCGTCCGAGCCGTCGGGCGGCGTCTTGCCGTGCGCGATGTAGGTCACCGGCCCTTTCAGCACCACGGTGGCGCCGTAGCAGTCCGCCAGCTTCTGGGCGAAGCGCGCGAGCTCCTTGCCTTCGCATGCGCCGGATTTGGGCGGCTTCTCCTTGAAGGGCTCCGCGAGCCTGGCCGCCTCGCCAAGGTGCGGGGTGACGACCGTCGCAAGCCCCGCCTCGGCGCGAAGGGACGATGCCGCACGGCCGCCTTCGGATGCAAGCGCCGATATCGCCCCTCCGTCGACGACGACGGGGTTCCGGGAGACCCGCAACACGTCCAGCACCATCGGCGTCTCTTCAGGGACGCCTTCGAGGCCTGGCCCTACGAGGCAGGCGAGGGGATGCCGGCCGTCCGCGTCGCCGAGGCCGGACGACGAAGCAAGCCACCCCTCCCACGAGCGCGCGACGAGGTTCGGGTTCGCAGAT
>CBCTKQ010000058.1:0-9872 GCA_965147515.1 uncultured Eggerthellaceae bacterium
GTCGGCGTTGCAGCCCATGAGGGAGCGGCGCACCTTGGGGTCGACGGCATGGAGCGACACGCGCAAGGGCGAAAGCCTCTGCTCGACGATGCGCGCCACGTCGTCGGCGGACAGGTTGGTCAAGGTCGCGAACGTGCCCGTCAGGAAGCTGAGGCGGAAGTCGTCGTCGCGCGTGGAAAGCGAGCTTCTCAGCCCTTTGGGAAGCTGGCGCATGAAGCAGAACTTGCATGAGTTCCTGCAGGTGCGTATGCCGTCGAACACCACGCCTTCGAAGACGAACCCCCATCCTTCGCCAGGCTCACGTTCGAGCACGATGCTGCCTGCGTCGCCGTCGGCGTCGACATAGGCGACCTCCATCTCGTCGTCGGAGGCCAGCCAGCGCCAGTCGATCAGGTCGCGCACGGGCATGCCGTCCACGTGCGTGACGATGCATCCCGGCCCGAAGCCCGCGTCGTAGGCGGGGCTGTCCTGCTCCACCGACTTGACCACCGCTCCGACGAGGTCCGTCACATCAACTCCAGGCGCTCCACGACGTCGTCGATCTGCTCGGTAGGGGTGGAGGCGCCGGCCGTGACGCCCACGGTCTGGCAGCCTGAAAGGTCGGCCAATGAGAGCTCGTCAGCGGATTCCACGTGGATGGCCTTGGCGCAGGCGTCGGCGCATATCTCGGCCAGGCGCGTGGTGTTGGACGAGTTCCGGCCGCCGATGACGACCATGGCGTCCACCTGGCCCGCAAGCTCGGCGGCGGCCTTCTGCCTGCGTTGCGTGGCCGAGCAGATGGTGTCCTTCAGCATGGGGTGCAGCCCGCGCGAGGCCAGCTCGCGCATGATCGCTTCCAGGTTCTCGCGCTTCTGCGTGGTCTGCACGACGACGCCGATCGGGTCGTACAGGTCACAGGGCACGTCGGCGGCGCTTTGCACCACGTCGACCTTGGCGCCGTTGTCGACGGCGTAGGCCACGAGCGATTCCACCTCGGGGTGCCCTTCCTCCCCCACCACCAGCACGCGGCATCCCGCCTCGGCCAGCTCGGCGGCGCCTTGCTGGGCCCGCGCGACGTGTGGGCATGTGGCGTCTATGACGTCCAGCCCGGCGTCTTCAAGGCGCCTTCGCACCTGCGGGGTCACGCCATGGCTCCTGATCACCACCGTGTCGGTCTGCACCGCATCGGGGCCTTCCGCGACGCGCAGCCCCTTCGATTCAAGGCCCTCGACCACCTGGGGGTTGTGGATCAGCGGCCCTAGAGTGGACGCGCCTCCGCCCCTGCCAAGCACGCCTTGCGCTATCTTGAGCGCACGCTGCACGCCGTAGCAGGCCCCTGCATGAGGCGACCTGGTCACCTTCATTCGGCGTCCAGGGTCTCTTCGACCGTCCTTCGCGGGACGGGGTTCTGCTGGAAGTACGACGAATAGTCCTTCGCCTCGGGGAACAGCGCCGCCATGTCCACGTCTTCGGGCCTTGCGCCGTAGAACATCGCGAAGCACTCCCGCATCACGTACCACGTGCAGGCGTCCAGGCGCTCTTCCTTGGGAAGCCCGTCGAAGTCGGAAAGAAGCACGGGGCTTCCGTATTCCACGGTTATCTTGGGGAACCGGACGAACTTGCCCTTCTGCTTCACCAGCTCGGCGTTGCGCACCGTCATGGGAAGCAGCGGGGCCTTCCCCATCTTCGCTATGAACGCGGCGCCTGCGTGAAGCTTCGGCACCTTGTTGCTCTTGCCGCGGCGGGTGCCTTCGGGAAATATACCCACCAGCTCGCCGTTCTTGAGGTCGCGCGCGGCACGCTTTATGGCCGTGCGGTCGGCGCTGTCGCGCTTTATGGGAAACGCCCCGACCCGGGAAAGGATCTGCCCCAGCAGGCCGTGCCCTGCCTCGAACAGCGACTCGCGGCCTATCAGGCGCACCCACTGGCTGGGCCTGGCAGCCAAGTAGACGAAGGCCACGTCGAGGTACGAGGTGTGGTTGCACACGACGACGGCCCCCGACCTTCCCTTGAAGGCGCGCAGGTTGTCCCTGCCGTCGACGCGGTAACGGAACAACACCTTGCAGACCGCGCCCACGACCACGTATGCGACGTTGCCGAACCAATGCGGGATCTGCTTGCCGTCGGAGTTCCCTCCCAGCGGCATGTCCCACATCTTCTCGTAGGGGATGAACAGCGACACGCTAGCCTCGCGCGCCTGCGTCGGCCGCCATGGCGCAGATGGCGTCGATAACGTCCTCGATGTAAAGGCCCGTCGAATCCAGCAGGGCGGCGTCGTCGGCCGGGCGCAAAGGGGAGGTGGCGCGACTGGAGTCGTAGTCGTCGCGGCGCTTTATGTCATCCAGCACCTCGCCGTAGTCGATGGAGCCTATCCCCCTGTCGGCGTTCTGCCGCACGCGCCTGTGCGCGCGTTCCTCGTCGGAGGCCGTGAGGAACACCTTCACCTCGGCATTGGGGAACACCGTGGTGCCGATGTCGCGGCCCTCGATCACGTAGTCGCCCGACGCGCCTATCCTGCGCTGTTGGCCCACCATGGCCTCGCGGACGCTGGGCGCGGCCGACACGGGGCTGACGGCCTTGTCTATCTCGGCCGTGCGTATCGCGCCGGTGACGTCGTGTCCGTCGATGATCACGCCTCGGGGAACCGGGTCGCCCTGCTCGTGCACGAATTCTATCGTGCAATGGCGAGCAAGCTCGCCGAGGGACGCGTCGTCGTCCAAAGGGATGCCCTTTTGGCAGGCCAGCCACGCGACCGACCGGTACATGGCGCCGGTGTCGAGGCACGAGAAGCCAAGCTTCTTGGCGACCGCCTTGGCCACCGTGGACTTCCCAGCACCCGAAGGGCCGTCTATCGCGACTATCATCTAGTGCACCAGCTTCTCGACGTAGTCCATGAACCCGGGGAAGCTGACGGCCACGCAGTCGAAGTCGGTAACCTTCACAGGCGTGTTGCCGCAAAATCCCACGAGAGCCCACGTCATTGCAAGCCTGTGGTCGCCGTGCGAGGCGAACTCGGCGCGGGGCGGCACCTGCAGGTTCGGGTTGCCTTCCACGAACAGGTTGTCGCTTTCCTCCCACGCGTCGACGCCCAGCACCTCCAGGCCGTCGATGATGGCCTGCAGCCGGTTGCTTTCCTTGGCGCGAAGCTCGGATATGCCTCGGAACACCGTGAGGCCCTTCGCGTGCGCCGCCACCAGCGACAGCACGGGGACCTCGTCGATTATCGACGCGAAATGCTGCGAAGGCACCTCGCATCCATGGAGCGACTGGGTGAATTCGACGTCGATGTAGCCGACGGGTTCCTTGCCTTCGGCGCCGGTGCGGTGCTCGGAGATGTTCGCGCCCATGCGCTCGAGGGTGCGGACGAACCCGATGCGCGCAGGGTTCAGCGACACGTCCTGCACATGCAGCCTGCTGCCTCGCTTCAAAAGCGCGGCGCAGCAGAGGAACGCGGCAGACGACGGATCGCCGGGGACGTTTATGTCGCTGGCCTTCATGACGGCAGGGCCGGTGACGGTGGCGACGCGCGTGCCTGCCGTGGTGGGCACCCCGAACTCGGGAAGCATGAGCTCGGTGTGGTTGCGCGAAGGCGCGGGCTCGTTAAGCGTGGTGGTGCCGTCGGCGTACACGCCTGCGAGCAGCACGGACGTCTTGAGCTGCGCGGACGCCATGGGGGCGTCGTAGCTTATCGCGTGCAGGTTGGGGTTTCCCGTCTCGGTTATGGGAAGGTGGTCGGCCTCGCTGGGATGGAAGCGCACCCCCATCTTCATCAGGGGAGCCGTGTTGCGCCGCATCGGGCGCCTGCGCAGCGACTCGTCGCCCGTCAGCGTCACCTCGATCGGCCACGGCGCGAGCATTCCCATCAGAAGCCTCGCGGTGGTGCCGGAGTTGCCGCAGTCTATGTCATGGTCGGGCTGCTTGGGGCCCGCCTTCCCCCAGCCGGTCACCGTACCCTTCAGCGAGCCGTCGGACGTCTTCTTTAGGTCGACCTGCGCACCGAGCTGTTCCACGGCGGCTATGGACGACTGCACGTCTTCGGAGTCGAGCACGCCCGAAAGATGCGAGGTGCCTTCCGCCATCGCCGAGAAGAGCACGGCGCGGTGCGATATCGACTTGTCACCGGGCACGTTGGCGACTCCGGTTATGGGGCCGCTAAGAGGCTTGATCGTCTTGTCTCGTTCATTCGACATAGGAATGCTCCTTGGGCTGAATGGGGCTGAACGACACGGAGTATCCGGCGTCGATCAGCTGGAAGGACAGCTGGCCGACGTCGCCTTCATCTGTGAGTATAAGGGATAGCACGGCGTTTCCCTCGGATATGTGGTCGATTTCGATGGATTGGATGTTGCACCCCGCCGAGCTCGCGATGGTGGCCACCTCGGCAAGCACGCCGTTGCGGTTGACCATGGGGATGCGCACCTCGAGCAGCTTCTCGCTGGAAGGGATCCAGGCGCTTGGAAGCGACCGGCGTGCGTCCGCCGATTCCTGCAGAAGGCGCGTGAAGGCCTCGCGGTCGCCCGCGTCCAGCGCGTCGCGGAACGACGATATGATTCCCGCCATCTCGTCGAGTCCCGCGCCTAGCGCCTCGGCGTTGTCGAACGCGATGCCGCACCAGAGCCTTGGCGAGCCCGCCGCCACGCGCGTGGTGTCCTTGAAGCCGCCCGCTGCCAGGCGCATGAGGGTCTGGTTCTCGTCGGTGTGGTTGCAGGCCAGGCGCATGAGCGACGCCGCGACCATGTGCGGCACGTGGCTGACTATGGCCACGGCCCGGTCGTGGTCCTCGCGTGGGATGGATACGACGCGGGCATTCAGGCCGTATATGAGCTCGTGGAGCTTCTGGAACTGCTCAGGCACGGTGTTCTCGTCCGGGCAGAGGATCCAGTTCGCGCCTTCGAACAGGTCGCTGCGCGCCCCGTCGATGCCGTTGTTCTCGGATCCCGTCATGGGGTGGCCCGGTATGTAGTTGTCAGGGTTGGGAAGCACCTGCGCAGCCACGTCCAGTATGTGCGCCTTGGTGGACACGGTGTCGGTGACCACGCCCTTGTAGTCGAGCTCGGAAAGCAGGCGCATGTAGTCGTCGACGGCGGCTATGGGCGTGGCGATGACGACCAGGTCGGCCTCGTCGGCAAGGAAGTTCCTGAACTCGTCGGCGTCGGGCTTGGAAGAGGCGTCCACCCAGCCCCTTTCCTCGGCGACGACGCACGAGCGCGAGTCGACGTCCACGCCGTGCACGTACGCGTCCGGGAATGCCTTCTTCAAGGCTGCGGCAAGCGAGGCCCCGATCAGCCCCAGCCCAACCACGGCCACGTGGCCGAAGGGCGCGTCCGCGCCGTTGCGGATGTTGTTGTCCTCGTTTCCCAACTTGATGCCTCACATGCGGTTCGATGTCGTACGGTATGCGAGGAACCATTGTATATCAGGCCGGCATCATCTAGCGAAGCAGGGACACTTCCTCCGGGGAAAGCTCGCGCCATTCGCCCGGGGCGAGCGACCCGAGCGTGAGTGCGCCTATCGATTCGCGGTGCAGCGCCACCACCTCGTGGCCCACGGCGGAAAGCATGCGCCTCACCTGGCGCTTGCGCCCCTCGTGGATGGTCAGCGCCACGGTGGAACGGCTGCCGTCGGGCAGCACCGACAAGACCTCGCACCTGGCCGGGGCGGTCATGCCGTCGTCCAGCATCACGCCGTCCTCCAGCATGCGGCGCTCCCCTTCCGAAAGCACGCCTGCGACGTCTGCAACGTAGCGCTTCTCGACGTTATGGCTTGGATGCAGCAGGAGGTTGCCAAGCTCGCCGTCGGTGGTGAACAGCAGAAGGCCCGTCGTGTCCCGGTCGAGCCTTCCCACAGGGAACAGCCCCGGATGGTCGTCCACAGGCACGAGCTCGGCCACCACGCTTCCGCCGCGCTCGTCGGACATGGCTGTGAGATAGCCCGCCGGCTTGTTCAGCATTATCGTGACGGACTCGCCAGGCAGGCGCACCTCGACGCCGTCGAGGGCCACCACGTCCGAGGACGGGTCGACCTTCGAGCCCAGCTCGGCGACCACGCGCCCGTTCACCTCGACGCGGCCCTGCGCGATGATTTCCTCGCACTTGCGCCGAGACGCGACGCCCGCCCGGGCCAGGAACTTCTGAAGGCGCATCTCGTCCATGCGCGGCGGCCTATTCCTCGTCGAAGTCGAACTCGAGCTCGTCGAAGTCGATCTTCTCGACCACGCCGGTGACGGCGGCAAGGGCCTCGGCCACCTGTTCCTCGCTGACGGCCGGAGCCTCGCGCGTGGAGGACAGCCGCTCGGCGATGAGCGCGCGGGTCTCGGCGTCGGGGGCGAACTCGGCGATGTCGGTCATGTCGGATATGGCGCGCAGGCCGAACTTCTCGAGGAACACGCGGGTGGTGCCGTAAAGCGTCGGGTTGCCCGGCGTGTCGGCCTGCCCGACCTCCTTCACCAGCCCCTTCTCGACCAGCGAGTTGATGGAGCTGTCGGAGTTAACGCCGCGGATGGACGCCACGCCCACGCGCGTGACGGGCTGCGTGTAGGCCACTATGGCCAGCGTCTCCATGGCGGTGGCGGAAAGCTTGCGGGTGTCCCACGAAAGCACGTACTTCTCGATGAGGTCGTGGTATGCGGGATGCGTGTACAGGCGCCACCCCCCTGCCACCTCGCGCAGCTGTATTCCAGACTCCTCGGCCTCGCGCCGCGCCTGCACCTCGCGCAGCGCAGCGTCCACGGCAGCCACGTCGCATTCCAGCATCTCGGCCAGGGTTATTGCGCTCACGGGCTCGTCGGTGACGAACAGCAGCGACTCTATTGCGCCCTGGATGTTGCTTTCGGTCAAGCCTTCGAACATTTGCGTTCCCTCACTCCTCGACGGGGTCGGCGTCGAAATCGAGCTCGCCCGACCCCTCGATGTAGGATATCTCTATGTCGCCGAACGTCTTGCGCTGGTCGAGCCGCACCATCGATCGCTTGTACAGCTCGAGTATGGCCAGGAAGGTGACCACCACAAGCGCAGGGCGCGCGTCCTTCTGCAGAAGCTCGCTGAAGCGCAAGCGCTTCTTCGCCTGCACCCTCTTGTGGATGGCCTCGACGTGCACCTCCACCGGTATGGGCTTGGCCGCGATGTGCTCCGATTCCAGCAGGAATATCTCCCTGCGCGCCAACGCGTTGGCGGCGAGCAGGCCCAGCGCGTCCATGGTGACGCCCTCCAGGAAGTCGGGCATCAGCCCCAGGAAGTCCTCGTCGGGGCCGAACGGCCTGACGTGCAGGCGCCCCTCCTCAAGGAAGCGCCCGTAAAGCTCTTCGGCGGCGTTCTTGTACTGCTTGTACGTGACCAGCCGTTCCACCAGCATGCGCCTGGCGTCGTCGGGCGCGAGTTCCGCAATCTCGTCGTCGACGTCGTCGCGCTCGCGCGGTATGAGCGCCTGGGCCTTTATCTCCAGCAGCGTGGAGGCCACAAGCAGGAAGTCCGACGCAACGTCGAGGTTCAGCATCTTCATGCGCGAGACCTCGGCCAGGTATTGGTCGGCTATCTCGTTGATCGATATGGCCCCGATGTCCACCTTCTTCCTGCTGACCAGGTAAAGCAGCAGGTCGAAGGGGCCTTCGAAGGCGTCTGTTTTGACTTTGTAGCTCAAGTGCCGCCTAGCTTATCTCGAACGGGAACATGAGGTTCGCGAGGTTGCCCGCGGTTGCGTCGAGGTACCACGAGAACGGGTTGACTCCGATTATATAGGGAAGCGCGATGATGCAGATCATGAAGACGGGGAACGCGTAGTGCTGGATGGAGTACCACTTGGGCAACAGCCGCTCGGGGATGAACAGCGCCACGATGGACGACCCGTCGAGCGGCGGGATGGGTATGAGGTTGAAGAACATCAGGTACAAATTGATCAGGCAGAACATCGGCAGGAACATCAGGTAGAAGTATTCCCCGAACGTGCCCTGCACCAGGCTCGGCGCGATGGGCCAGAGCGCCCATGCCACGCCTGCGGCCACGGCCGCCATCAGAAGGTTCGCGAAAGGCCCGGCGAAACCGGTTATGGCGTCGCCCTTGCGCGGGTCCTTGAAGTAGCTGGGGTTGTAGGGCACGGGCTTCGCGTAGCCGAAGATGGGCATGTTCAGCACCATGAGCATCAGCGGGAGTATGACCGTTCCGAATGGGTCGATGTGCTTGAGGGGGTTCAGCGACAGCCTTCCGGCCGACTTGGCGGTGGGATCGCCCAGCTTGTAGGCCGCGAACCCGTGGGCCACCTCGTGCAGCACGAGCGCCGGCACGAAGCTGAGTATCGCGCAGGCGTAGTATGCGATGGTTGCGCCGTCCATGTCAGTCCTGCTCCTTCAGCCTGTCCTCGAGCTGCGAGTTCAACTCGAGCCACTCCTCCTCGGCCGAGTCGATCTTGGCCCTAAGGCGGCCGTATTCGGCGATTACGTCGGTGGACTCGTCCTCGTTCGTGTAGAAGCCAGGGTCGCTCATCAGCTCCATTATCTCGGCCATGCGCGAGTTCCACTTGGCGAGGTCGGCGTCCAGCCGGTCGATCTTCTTGCGCAGGTCCTTGGTGGCCGCATGCCTGCGGTTTCGCGCCTCTGCCTCGGCGCGCTTCTGTTCCTTGGTCTTGGGGGCGCTGCCCTTGGGCTTCGTAGGCTCCGACGAGCCGGGCGCGCCGCCAGCGCGGTGGTTGTTGACGGTGATCGTCGTGGCCTTCGCCGCATGCCCGTCCCCGACGTCGCCTTCGCCTTCGGAAGCCGCCCCCTCGCGTTCGAACATGTCGTCTATGACGGAGCGGTCCTCGGGAAGCGACCCTTCCAGCTGGCCCGTCTTGTAAAGGTAGTAGTCGTAGTCGCCGTCGTAGTTCGTGATGCGGCCGTCCTTCACCTCGACTATGCGGTTGGCCACGTTCTGTATCAGGTGGCGGTCGTGCGTGATGAACAGCACCGTTCCCTCGAAGTGCTGCAACGCCTGCTCGAGTATGTCGGCGCTGGCGATGTCCAGGTGGTTCGTCGGCTCGTCCAGGCAGAGCAAAGGCGACGGCGCCACCAGCATCTTCGCGAGGGCCAGGCGGCTCTTCTCGCCGCCCGACAGCACGCCTACCTTCTTGTCCACGTCGTCGCCCGTGAACAGGAAGGCGCCCAGAAGCGACCGCACCTGCGATATGGTCCAGCCGGGAGCGACGGAGTCGAGTTCCTGGAACACCGTGTTTGCAGGGCTCAGCTCCTCCAGCTGGTGCTGGGCGTAGTACGTGAGCGAGACGTTCACGCCGTACTCGATCGTGCCCGCGTCGGGCGACAACACCCCCGCGACCATCTTCAGAAGCGTGGACTTGCCTGCGCCGTTCGGCCCGACAAGCGCAACCTTGTCGCCGCGGAACATGTTGAAGTCTACCCCGTCGTAGACGGTCTTCTCGCCAAAGCGCTTCACAAGGCCGGTGGCCTTCACCACCACGTCGCCCGTGCGGGGCGGCTGCACGAAGTCGAAGCGCACCGTCTTCTTCTCGTCGGGGACATGCACGCGGTTCTCCAGGATCTTGTCCAGCTTGCGAATGCGGTCCTGGGCTTGCTTGGCCTTCGTGGCCTTGTATCGGAACTTCTCTATGAACGCCTCAAGATGCGCGATTTCCTCGTCCTGGCTGGCGCGGGCCTTCTTCAGCAGCTCTATGCGCTCGTCGCGGGCCTTCAGGTACTTGGTGTAGTTGCCCTTGTAGAGGATTACCTCGCCGTTGTCGATCTCGGCGACGCGGTCGACCATGTTGTCCATGAACGCGCGGTCGTGGCTGACCACGACAACCGTGCCTTCGTAGGTCTTGAGGAAGCCTTCGAGCCACTTCACCGACTCCAGGTCTAGGTGGTTCGTCGGCTCGTCGAGAAGCAGCACCTCGGGGTTGCGGATCAGAAGCTT
>CBCTKQ010000059.1:0-9739 GCA_965147515.1 uncultured Eggerthellaceae bacterium
GTCGTGCTGCGAAGAGCCGCCGCCCACGCGAAGGACCTCGCCCTTCCATTTGTCGCCCTCGTCGGCGAACTTCTCGGTGCGGACGATGTACTTGAAGCGTATGCGAGACTGGTTTGGCTCGTCAGGCCGCTCGAAGTTGTACTGGAGCTCTTCGAGGATGTTCTGCAGCTCGCCCACGTAATCGGCCGGAGGCTCGAACCGGACTATGCCGGCCTCGCTGTTGTAGATGAGCCCGGGAGCCAGGAACGCAGTGCGTATGTTCTTCTGACGGATGCGCTCCGCCATGTGGATGCCGACGCAGGCCACCACGACGACGATCCACCATATGATGGAAAGCACGAGGTCCTTCGGGTGGTCGACCAGGTTGAAGTCGAGGTAGTACCAAAGCCATAGGAAGAAGATAGACGCAATGACCAAAATCAGCATTATGATGACGTTGCTCTTCTTCATAGCCGTAAGCTTCCTATAATGAATCCTATGTAGTGCTTCCCTTTACCTAAAAGATTCTAACAGAATTCTTTCCTGCGTATTTTTCCGACCTTTATCCTGTAATCAACGCCATCCTATTCGCCATCAACGGCGCCTGGACGGAACAGGGGCGGAACCTTACTCGTCGTCAACAGCGTTTGCAGCCGTGCTTTCGACGGTTTCGGGGGCCGAGTTGCCCGCGGCTGCGGCGCCAGCGGGCACGCCGCCCATGAGGTTGGCCTTCTCCAGACGCTTCGCCAGCGCCTCCTGGTGGATGGCGCGCTGCAGCGCAACCTCTGGCGCGACCCTGCCCGATGCGACCAGGTCGAACAGGCTCTGGTCCATCGTGCGCATACCCTCGGCCCCGCTTGCGGCGATGACGCTGTCCATCTGGTGCGTCTTCTCCTCGCGGATGAGGTTGCGGATGGCGGTGTTGGTGATCATTATCTCGAAGGCCGGCACCTGTTCGCCGTCGATCGTGGGAACGAGCTGCTGGCTTACCACGGCCTGCAGCACCATGGAGAGCTGGAAGCGTATCTGACGCTGCTGGTTTGCCGGGAAGGCGTCGATGATGCGGTCGATGGTGTTGGCCGCGCCGGTGGTGTGCAGCGTCGAGAACAGGAGCTGCGCCATCTCGGCCGCGGTGACGGCGGTGCCGATGGTCTCCTGGTCGCGCATCTCGCCTAGCAGCATGATGTCGGGGGACTCGCGCATGGCCGAGCGCAGCGCCTCGGCGTAGGTGGCCACGTCGGTGGGAATCTCGCGCTGGGTGACGATGCAGTTGTCATGCCTGTGCACGTATTCGATCGGGTCTTCCATGGTGATGATGTGTCCGACGCGCTCGTGGTTCAGCTTGTCGATTATGCACGCCAACGTTGTGGACTTGCCGGCGCCCGCTGGACCGGTGACAAGCACCAGGCCCTTCTGGAAGTCGGCGCATCGCATGACCTCTGGCGGAATGTTGAACTCCTCGGGCGTGGGGAGCGTGAACGGGATGACGCGGATGATTGCCCCGAGCGAGCCGCGCTGGCGGAACACGTTGACGCGGAACCTTCCCACCCCTGGCACGGCGAACGAGAAGTCGTCGTCGTGGTTGTGCGACTCAAGGAACGGACCGATGTCGCGGCGCGCCAGGCTGTAGATGCTGCGCACGATCCCCTCGGTGTCGGCGGGCATCATCGGGTTGCCGCTCTGGCGGTACTGCTTGCCGTCAGCCTCGTAGGTCATCGGCAGCCCGGCCACGATGAATATGTCCGAGGCTCCCAGGTCAAGCATCTGCTTCAACAGCTCTTCCATGTTCATAGCGCTTCCAGCCTCCTCTTCGCCAGCAGCTTCCACATAGCCGCCTTCGTGTCCTTTGTCCGTGTCTGAAATGTTTATGCGCAACTCGTCCATGCGATGCCGTCCTTTTCTTCCTACATCCCCGACCACAGGTTCTCTTGCACGGGTTCTTCCGCCAGAACCGCGGTCATGCTCCACCTTAGTACCTGCAACGAACCGCCGGGCCTGACTCCCAGCACGACGTCCAACACGCGTCCCGAATCGGTTTGGAACTGCGCCTTGGCGCCCGAAACGAAGCTGGATGCCTGAAGCAATTCGCCGGCGTTCGCCGCTTCGACGGCCTGGGCCGCCGTGAGAAACTCTGAATCTGCGCTGACGGACGATGCCTCCTGCATGGCTCGCCTGTCCGCCTCGGCCAGTCCGGCGCCTTCGCCTATCGCAGCCATCCACACCTGCGCCGCGCGTTCGTTGTCGTAGGCGGCCGTGGTGGCCTGCGCCTGGCGTTCGGACATCTTGTAGGAAGCCTGAGCGGTGGCGACGCACAGCACGGACAGCGTGACCATGCACAGTATTATGACCAGAGCGAACAGGCTGGTTGGGCCCATGCGCACGGAACCTTGGTTCCTAGCCATTGGCCTCACCTCCTGCTGCCTGCTGGTCGGGTGTTGCTTGCGCGCCGCCCGCCGCCTGTGCACGAGCGCGAGGCGATTCCACGTAGCGCGCGGTGGAAAGCTCGTAAATGCTGCCTTCTTCGCCGTTCTTGCCCACCTTGATGGTGGCGCGGTACAAGGTGCCCGCCGACGTCGCGGTGCGTTCGATGTCGGCATCCACCACGTAGATGCCCTGGTCTTCGGGATGGAACGACTGCGGGTCGGCCGCGAACGTCTCGGCGGCGTCCTGGGCGATCTGCACCGCGTTCTCGAGGTCGGTCGCCTGCTGGCTGCGGACCACCGCCCCGCCGAGAAGCTGCACGAACACGGTTACGGCCAGCACCAGGAAGAACAGCAGAACAAGCGCCTCCACAATGAAGGCCATGCCCCGCTTGCCCCTGACATCGGATCCGTTGCTGCGAAGCCTGCGCGCCGCCATGTTGGAATCGAAGGCCATCGTCTACGCCGCCCTGCCTACGCAACGGATGGCCACGTGCGATATGCCTTCGTCGGTGGTCAGCGTGACAAGCCCGTCGGAATAGCTGAAGTCGAAGGTGCGCGACTTGACTATCGGCGTGGCCGAAGCGGGCTTGTAAGGCTCGCCCGCCATGGTGTATTCCTGCACGATATCGCCGTCGTATCCATATATGCGCGTTTCGAAGTTCCCGCTTTCGAGCCGCTCGACCAGCACCAGCGACGGCCCCTCGGGTCCTTCTCCCCTGGCGATGGCGTCTATCGAGTCGTTGGCCCGAATGTCGTTGACCAGCAGGCTTTGGGCCAGGCGGTCGTCGTTGCTGGCGACCTGGTCGGCGGAAAGCACCCTGTAGACATGCGCGCCCGTCACGATGGAGAACAGCAACGCCACCAGGAACAGCGCGAACAGGAACCCCATGAACATGCGGTTGTAGTCGGCATGCTTCCTTTCACGAAGCTGCGCCGAAAGCGTGCCGACCTCAAGCGCCTCCATGAACGAGGAATTGGACGCGGTCAGGCGCGCGTTTCCCATGCGGTTGCGTGCGCTTCGGGTGCTCATTTGGGCACCACCGTCACGAAGGGCAGCACGTTGCTGGCGAACGCGTCGTAGAAGATGACGAAGTCGTCGTCGTTGACCTGCAGGCCGTAGTTGTCCTCAAGATAGGACAGCGTCATGGGATACGACCCCTCGATGGCCGCGCAGTGCATGGCGGTGTCGAGGATTGTGGCCTTGATGGATGCCGCCGCCTGGTCTTGCAGCGAACCTTGGGCACGGCTTCCCGCGAACAGCAGCGCGGCGAGCACGAGGCAGACGGCGAACGCCGCGACTATGCGGTTGACGCGCCGGTGTATCTTCGCCTGTCTTGTAAGCTCGCGGTACATGGGTGCGCCAGCCTAGCCTATCGACCCCATGATTCCCACCAGGGGAAGCATCACGGATATGAGCGTGGCGCCTATCGCCACCGTTATGAAGGCGGCAAGGGCCGGCTCGATGCCGTCGACTGCGCGGTCGAGCTGGGTGATCGCGTCCTCGAAGAACGTGTCGGAAAGCCTTTCGAGCACGGCGTCCATGCTGCCTGCCCGGCTTCCCACCAGCAGCATTCGCGCATAGACGGGTTCGAAGATTCCGAAGTCGGCGATGGCCTGCGCCATGCTTCTGGCGCTGCGCGGGTCGATCATCGCCTCGTAGGCGCGTTCGACCTTCCTGCGCAGCTGCTTGTGTTCGACGGTATCCATCGCCGCCCTCATGGCCTCGTCGGTGTTGACGCCCGAAGCCGTGTAGATGGCAACGGCGGACGTGAAGCGGGAAAGGGCCAGCTGTTGCATGGCGTCCTTGGTGGAAGGAAGGTGCGCAAGCCACCCAAGGATGCGTTCGCGGCCGCGCTCGGACCCGGTGGAGAAGAAGGCGAACAGCGCGACCAGCGTCAACACCACGGTGATGGCCAGCGCCACGTATCCGATTATCGTGGAGACGGTGACTATGCCTGTGGTGCCGGCGGTGATGTCTCCCGAGAAGCCGCGGTACACGTTGGAGAAGACTGGCAGGATGGCGATCACGGTGAAGGCCAGAAGCAGCGTCATCACGCACAGAAGCGCAGCCGGATGCCCGATGGACGAGCGTATCTTGACGAACAGGCGGTCTTCCTCGTCGTAGTAGACGGCCAGCGCGCGAAGCACTTCCTCAAGGCGGCCGGCGCGCTCGCCAACCGCAATCATGTCGACGGCGTAAGCCGGGAAGCTTGCCGAGAGCTCCATGGCGACCGACAGCTTCTCGCCCTTCGAAAGCCCGACGTACACCTTATCGCAGGCCCTCTTGAACAGGGTGTCGCCCATGTTGTCGGAAAGCATGTGCACGGCTTCGTCGGTCTGGATCCCCGCCGACAGCATCAGCGCCATGCTCTCGCAGAATGCCGACATCGCGCTGCTCTCTAGCAGTTTATTGGCCATGCTTCGTCCTCGCTTCTTCCTTCTAACGTGCCCGGTTCAGCGTGCCGTCGGAACACATCCAATGGCACGTGGTTTCTGTTGTTTCTATCGTTTCTATCGTTTCGTTCCAAAACCTTCTCGCCAATGCGCCACTGGATGTGTTCCGATGGCACGCTTCCTCCTAATAAATATAACGCTCCGTATAGTTGGTGCCGTCGCCAATCAGCTGCGAATCGGCGCCTCCTGCGGCGAATGTGACGTCTATGCGCGTCCACTGGTCGGCTTCGACGGATATCTGGGCGGACACCCAGCTTCCGTCGATGTAGATCATGTTCCACGCATGGTAGATGTTATCAGGCGAAACATATCCCGTCACGATTTGACAGGGTATATCGAGGCTTCGGAACATGGCCGCGGCCAGAGAGGCGTAGTCGAAGCAGATGCCCGACTTGGAATTGAGGGTGTCGTCGGGGTTGGGGATATACCCCGTGGTGTTGGCAAGCTGCTGCGCCTTCGCCTTGTCGTACGTGATGGTGTTCACCATCCAGCTGTACACGGCGCGCACGACCTCGCCTTCGTTCTGCGCGTTGGCTGCAAGCTGCCTTGCCTGCGCAACGCATGCGCTGGAATCGGTGAACTCGCAGAAGATGTTGGGGCGCAGGAAGGGCTCGAACTCGTTTTCCAGCGTGACCTGCGCGATGGAGCTTTGCACCTGCACGTAGTTGTTGCCGCTTGTGTTCTGCATTATGCGGAACTCGTACGAGCCGTCGCCCATGTTGATCGGGCAGATGACGGGGGTGCCGTCGCCCGGCATGTCGTAGTTGTAGCTGGTGCCGCCCTTGATCACCTGGAACTTCAGCCGGCTGCTGTTCGTCGCTGCGGCGCCGACGTATCCCAGCGCTACGTTCGACGTGTCGATCGTTGCGCTGCCGGCGGTTGGCGCGTCGAAGGTGGAGCCGTTTATGGACGACGGCTCGGTGTATGGAGGCCCGCTGGTCTCGCCTTCCGAGCTTCCGCCGCCTGCGGTGCCTGCCGCTCCTGCGCCGCCGCCGGAAGCCCCGCCCGAACAGCCTACGAGAGTGAGGCACACGGCTGCTACCGCGAGCATCTTCAGGCATGAACGCAATGTCTGGGGCGTCTTCGTGGCTGTTCCTTGGGTCGCAATACGGCTGGTGTCGTGTGCATTATACCCTCGGATGCAACCACCATGCGACGCAGGGGAAGCGAGACGGGGTCGGGTGAACAGGGGACGCCGCGACTTCTACTGCCTACTGGGAAGGCTCGTCCTTCTTCCTGTTGCGAAACGCGAACGCGATTATGGCTCCGACCGCAGCAACGGCGGCGATGCCGCCCAGCACCCACGCAAGCACGTTGCTGTTGTCGCCGGTCTGGGCCAGGTCGCCCGTGCGCAGACCCGTGTTGTACGCATCGATCATGCGCTCGGCTTCCTGCTTGTTCACAGGCGTTGACAGCATCTCGTCGGTGATGTCCATGTTCCCGTTGTCCACGTCGGTGCCCACGAAGTCTTCCACCACCACGTCGTCGGGAAGGGTCGTGATCAGGCTGTCGTAGTCGACGGTGCCGTCCTCGGGAGGATTCGGCGCATCCGGATCGGGGTCGGGGACGACCACGCCATCCGGAACCTCGACCTCGTCAGGCAAGGTGTTAAGTTCGGGAACGTACAACACGTTGATGACGTTGTTGTCGGGGTCGGTTCCCAGCCTGATTTCGGCCGGATACGTGTCAACCACGTACATGCCGTCAAGCTTGTACTCGTAGGCGTCGCCCTCGATAAGGGCGTCGAACCTCTGGTCGGTGAAGGTTTCGGACCCCATCTTTATGAAGTCGACGTCGTCGGGCGCCAGCGCTTCCGACCAAGTGTCAGCCGCAAGGTCGGCCCCGGTCATTAGATAGTAGTTGACCGTGTACTCGCTGTCCCAAAGCTTCACATATATAAGGTCGAAGACGTTCTGCGCGGGATCGGTGGTGACGGTCATGTTCAAGGGCCAGCCGTCGAAGAAGAAGTGCCCGGGGATGTCCACGACGTAGTTCCACGCGTTCAGAACGTCGCCTTCGTGCAGGCCGGTGAGCACGCGCGTTCCAAGGACGCGCCTCCCGCCTTCGTCGATGACCGCATCGGGGTCTTCGTAAAACGCGTACTCGAGGTATTTGATGACCACGATGCAATCGTCCGCGGCCGTCGGGCCCTGCACCACGCCTTCCTGGCTTTCGGTGGGCGCCGCGGTTTCGGCGAACCTGGCCAGCTCGCCCTGGGCCTGGGCATCCATTTCGCCGGTCATGGATTCGGTTTCCGCCGACGCCTGAACCGGCGTGGCTGCATAGACGAGCGCAGCAGCGACAAGCGCGATTGCCGCGATGACGGCAAGGACGAACGCCGTTGCGTTCTTGCGGATGCGGGAAGGGGTTGGGTCGGCGGCGCGTGCGATCGCTGTCGCATCAGCCCTCTGAAGGAATGCAGGTGTGTTCTTCATGGCGGTTCCAATCTCCTCTATAGTGCCTCGCATGTTAGCAAGCGCAACATTACGCAGCTAGAGCGGAGAAAATGCGTGACAGGAACGACATCTCTCGAACACCAAGACGACACATAGGCACGAATGGCATGACGAGGAAGGTTTGTTTTCGGGGATGAACAGGGGACATGCCTTCTTAATTCTGTAGATGCGAAATTGGAAGGTGAGCGAGCGGCGCATCCGGTGGTTCTAGTTCGCGCGAAAGACCGACGACGCGTACTTGGGTACGCGAGGAGGGCTTGGAGGGCGAAGGAGAACCGCCGGGGCGTTCGCGCAGCGTCTGACAATACTTCGGCCGTCTAAGGCCGAAGTATTTAATTACTTGAAGCGTTTCAGGAGCAGCGAGTTGCTCACGACGCTCACGCTGGAAAGAGCCATGGCCGCGCCTGCGAGAGCAGGTGCGAGGATGCCCACTGCGGCGAGCGGGATCATGATGCAGTTGTAAACGAGGGCCCAGAACAGGTTCTGCTTGATCTTGCGCATGGTGGCCTTCGACAGGCGCAACGCGACGACGAGGTCGGACAGGCTGTTGCGCATGAGCACCACCGAACCGGCGTCAAGCGCCACGTCGGTGCCGGACGCCATCGCCACCCCGACGTCGGCCGCAGCAAGCGCGGGGGCGTCGTTTATTCCGTCGCCCACGAACGCCGTGACGACGATCGACGTCTTAGGCCCATCCGAGGACGCGGCGTCGTTCGTCCTGTCTTGGCCGCCATCTTCAACGGCTTCGACGATGGAAGCCTTCTGCAAGGGCTTCACCTCGGCATGCACGTTGCTCTCGGGAATGCCGACCTCGCGCGCAACCTCGGTCGCCGTCGTCTTGGCGTCGCCGGTGACCATGTACGATTCCACGCCGTACTTGTCGCGCAGCTCGCCGACCACGGCCTTGGCGTCGGGGCGTGGTTCATCGCTGAAGACTATCGTTCCCGCATCGACGCCGTCGACGCGCACAGTCGACCCATGCGCCGCACCCGCGCGCCCGGAAGCAACCCCGACGAACACTTCGTGGCCGTTCACGTTGCCGCTCACTCCCTCGCCAGGGATGGCCTGGAAGTCGGAAACCGAAGGCATGCCATCCTCTGAGGTCTGGCTGTTGCGCCAGTAGGCCACGACAGCCTGGGCAAGGGGATGTTCGCTTTTTGCTTCGAGTGCAGCAGCAAGCGACAGCTCGTATTCGGGGACGTCGCATTCCACGACCTGCGGACGGCCGACGGTAAGCGTTCCTGTCTTGTCGAACACGGCGGCCTGCAAGCCGCACATGCGCTCGAGCACTTCGCCGTCCTTTATCAGCACGCCTAGCTGCGCGCCCTTCCCCATCCCCACCATAAGGGCAGTGGGGGTAGCAAGCCCCAGCGCACATGGGCACGCCACGCATATGACGGCGATGGCGGGCATGAGCGCTTGCGTGAGCAGCTCGCCGAACGGCACCGTCACGTTGGACACGAGAGGCGGCAGAACGAAGAACCATGCGCAGAACGTGACCAACGCTATGGCCAGGATGGCCGGAACGAAGACGGCGGCTATCTTGTCGGCGATGCGCTGCACCGGGGCCTTCGACCCCTGGGCGTCCTCGACCGCGCGCACGATGCGGGCCAGCGTGGAATCGGTGCCGACGCGCAGCGCCTTCACCACCACCGAACCGGTCGTGTTCTGCGTGCCGCCCGTGACCGTGTCGCCTTCGCCCTTGGCCACAGGAAGCGCCTCGCCCGTGAGCATCGATTCGTCAACCTCGGTCGCGCCTTCTACGACCACTCCGTCGACCGGCATCTTCTCACCAGGACGGACGACCACCATGTCGCCGGCCATCACCTGCGCAAGGGGGACCTCGGTTTCCTCGCCGGCGCGGACCACGCGCGCCGTGGGAGGCGTGAGGTTCATGAGCGCCTCTATCGCCTGGTTCGTCGCGCCCTTCGCGCGCGCCTCCAGGATCTTGCCTAGCAGCACGAAGGTGATTAGCATCGCGCACGTCTCGAAGTAGGGCATGCCATCGTTGACGCCCAACGCCACTTCGGCATCGGTCCAGTTGCCGGTGAGAACGGGAAGGAAAGTGATCCACAGCGAGAAGAGGAACGCGATCGAGGTTCCCAGGGCCACCAGCACGTCCATGTTCGCGCTGCCGCTTTTGAGCGAGCCCCATGCGCCCTTGTAGAAGCGAAGCCCGCAGCCGAACTGGACGGGAACCGTGAGCGCCATGAGCAGCAAGTTGGCTGCGAACATGGCCTGCACGTGCGTGGCATGGCCGCCAACGAACAAACCGGCCAGCCATCCGCCGACCGCCATGTGCCAGCCCGGAATCATGCCGATGGCGACGATGACGACCGTGAGCGCGGCGGCCGTGACGAACACGCGCACGTCGTGCCTGGCGCGGGCGGCTTCCTTCTCGCGACGCTTCTCGTCGACCAGCGGTGC
>CBCTKQ010000060.1:0-9728 GCA_965147515.1 uncultured Eggerthellaceae bacterium
CGCCGCCGAGGGCCTGAAGCTCATGGAAAGCCCCGAGCAGGTGGCTGCCCGCCGAGGCATCGAGGTCGGCCAGATATTAGGCAAGAAGGAGGCCTAGAATGGCAGACAAGAAGCTGAAGCTCACCCAGGTGAAGAGCCAGATCGGCCGCAAGTACGACCAGGACCGCACGCTGCGCGCCCTGGGGCTCGGCAAGATCGGCAAGACCAAGGAACTTCCCGACAACGAGTCCGTCCGCGGGATGATCTTCAAGGTCAAGCATTTGGTCGAAGTGGAAGAGGTTTAGCTCTTCCACTTCGACGGCGCCGCTGCGAAGCAGCGGATGCATTCGCATTTGCCGCTTTCATGCTTGCCCTCACAGCACGAAGGCTGCTCGGCCGCATGACGCGGTAACTGCGAACACCCCGATGCTTTACGCTGGCTCCAACCAACCAGGTGGCATTGGATAGAATAGAAGACACAGCGAAACGCGAGTCGCCAAGCCAAAGGTGAGGCGGCGAAAAGGAGAACCAGACATGGAAATCAAAGACCTGAGACCGGCACCTAACTCCACCAAGGAGCGCAAGCGCATCGGGCGCGGCCCGGCATCCGGCACCGGCAAGACCGCCGGACGCGGCCTTAACGGCCAGAAGTCCCGCCCCGGCGGCGGCAAGGGCCCGGGTTTCGAGGGCGGCCAGACGCCTCTGGCGCGCCGTCTGCCGAAGCTTCCCGGCTTCCGCAACCCCAACCGCGTGGAATACCAGGCCGTCAACGTAGACAGGCTCGACGCCCTGTTCGAGGCCAACGACGTCGTGGACTGCGACTCGCTCGTGGCCAAGGGCGTCATAAAGGGCATGGACGTCCCCGTGAAGGTGCTCGGCAACGGCGACATCACCAAGCCGCTCACCATCAGGACCGACAAGATCTCTGCTTCGGCGAAATCCAAGGTCGAGGCAGCCGGCGGAAAGGTTGAAGAGCCTTGCTAAGGTCAATCATCGATGCCTTCAAGGTTCCCGAGCTTCGCAAGAAGATCCTCTTCACCCTGGGAATTCTTGCACTCTACAGGCTCGGTGCCTACATACCGGTGCCAGGCATCCCATTCCACGAGTTCGCCACAGCCTACCAGCAGTCAGGCGTCGCAATGAGCATGCTCGACCTGTTCACCGGTGGCGCGCTGTCGAACTTCTCGGTGTTCTCGCTGGGCATCATGCCCTACATCACCGCATCCATCATCATGCAGCTGATGCAGGGCGTCATCCCCGCCATAGGCCGCTGGGCCAAGGAAGGCGACGCAGGCCGCAAGAAGATCACGCAGGTCACCCGCTATCTCACGCTGGGCCTTGGCCTCATCAACGCGATCGGCTACCTGCTGCTGTTCCAGTCCGACTCCTACGGCGTCGAGTTCTCCAGCGAGGTGCCTTACTGGCTGACTTGCGTCACCGTCGTGTTCACGCTGGTCGCGGGCACTGCCTTCATCATGTGGATGGGCGAGCTCATCACGCAGCGCGGCGTCGGCAACGGCATGTCGCTGATCATCTTCATCAGCATCGTCAGCCGCGTTCCCGCCGCCATATTCTCGTCCATCAACCTGACGGCCGACCTCGGCATGGGCATCGCGCTCACCGTGCTCATCCTGGTGGTCGTGCTGGCGTGCATCCCGTTGATCATCTACGTCGAACGCGCGCAGAGGCGCATTCCCGTCAACTACGCGAAGCGCGTGCAGGGAAGGCGCATGATGGGCGGCCAGAACACCTACATTCCGCTGAAGGTGAACGCCGCGGGAGTCATCCCCATCATCTTCGCGAGCTGCATCCTCTACCTTCCGGCCCAGCTTGCCGCGCTGTTCAACGTCGACTGGCTGAACGCGGTCGCCGACGCGTGCACCACGGGCTGGATCAACTGGGTGCTCACGTTGGTGCTGATCGTCTTCTTCGCGTACTTCTACACCTCCATGGTGTTCAACCCCGAGGAGACGGCGGACAACATACGCAAACAGGGAGGCTTCATTCCCGGCGTGCGTCCAGGGTCTGCCACGGTGCAGTACATCAAGAACACCCTGCGCAGGATCACGCTTCCTGGCGGCATCTTCATCGCCGTCATCGCCGTGGTCCCCACGATCATCTTCTTCTTCACCGACAACCAGCTCATCCAGTCGTTCGGTGGAACCTCCATCCTGATCATGATCGGCGTCGCGCTTGACACCATGAGCAAGGTGGAGTCGCAGCTCAAGATGCACAACTACGACGGCTTCTTCAAATAGGAGAGTGAATATGAACATCGTTCTTCTGGGCGCTCCTGGCGCCGGCAAGGGAACCCAGGCAGCGAAGCTCGTCGCCGAGGAAGGCCTCTGCCACATATCGACGGGCGACATCCTTCGCGCCGCGGTCAAGAACCAGACCGAGCTCGGCAAGAAGGCGAAGGAGTACATGGACGCCGGCGAACTCGTCCCCGACGAGCTGATCATCGACCTGATGCGCGAACGCATCCAGGAACCCGACACCGCGAAGGGCGTCATCCTGGACGGCTTCCCGCGCACTACGACGCAGGCCGTTGCCCTCGACGGCATGCTCAACGAGCTTGACCGCCCGCTCGACGCCGCCCTGCTTATCGACGTCGACCCCGAGGTAATCGTCAAGCGCCTCTCGTCCCGGCGCATGTGCCGCGACTGCGGCGCCATCGGCACCGAGGCCGACGGTCCAACGTGCAAGGCCTGCGGTGGCGAGATGTACCAGCGCGACGACGACAACGAGCAGACGGTGCGCAACCGACTCGAGGTTTACGAGAAGTCCACCAGCCCGCTCATCGACTACTACCGCGGCTGCGACCTGCTGGTCACCATCTACGGCGACCGCGACCTCGACGAGGTGTACGCCGACGTGAAGAAGGCGCTGGGGTTGTAATACTTCGGCCTTAAACGGCCGAAGTATTGCTAGACGCTGCGCGACGCCCCAGCGGTTCCTCTTCGCCCTCCAAGCCCTCGTCGTGTACCGAAGTACACTTCCTCGGTCTTTCACGCGAATTGAAACCACTGTAGACGTCGCTCGCTCGATCAACAAACCTGCGTTTTTTTGTTGGAGGTCGAACAAAAGGGAGCAATCCGTTGCTCCCTTTTTTCATGGCGATAACCCATATAATTGTTGCATGCCTACTTTTGGCGACAACATACGCTACATCTACCGGCATTGGATACTTCCGCGCCGCACGGCCATAGCCCACATCGCCAAGGCGGTGCTGGCCTGCCTGTTCGTCGCGCTTGCGCTGGAGGTGTTCGTCTTCAACTTCAACTACTTCGCATCCGCAGGCTACAAGACCGTGAACCTGGAGGGGCGCATCGGCCTTTCGCAGGACTCCGACGACTACTTCAGGCTGACCGAGAGCAACCACGAGCTGGAGTTCAACAACCTCGACATCGACGTGCACAACGTCGCCATACTGTTCGACCGCAGCCAACCGGCCCAGAACCTCGACGTCAAGATACAGTTCACGGACGAGGCGCACCTCCGCTACTTCGATTCCACGGAATACACCGAAGGCGTTCCCACGGTGCAGATGTCAACGGCGTCCCTGCAGAGCCAGTTCGTGAACCTGAACACGGCAGGGCGCGTGGGAAGCCTCAAGATAGCCATCGTCGGCGACGAGGTCAGCTACCCCATAAAGCTCGAGACGGTCGAACTCAACGCCAGGCGTCCTTTCGATTTCAGCTTGCTTAGATTCCTGGGGGCGCTCGGGGTGCTCTTGTTGGTGTACGCCTTCCGCCCGTCGTCTTCCGTGTACCGCATCAACCTGGTCGACGACCCACGCAAGGCGAAGGCCGGGATAGTCGCCACCGTGGCGCTGGAATGCGCCCTGATCTCGGGGTTCCTGCTTTTCGGGTCGAACCTGGTGGGGGTGGCCACGTCCGCGTACAACCAGGGGGAGTGGGACGGCACGTCCATCGTCAACACCTTCGAGGTGGGCGGCGACAACGCCCAGCAGTACGCAGAGCTCGCCCGGTCCATGGCCGAGGGACGCCTCTATCTCGACGAGGAGCCTCCCGACTGGCTCAAGGAGATGAGCACGCCCTACGACAAGGGGGCGCGCGACGAGCTGCAGAAGGAGACGGGCGAGGACTACCTCTTCGACGTGGCCTACTACGACGGCCATTACTACGTCTATTTCGGGGTGGTTCCCGTCATCTTGTTCTACCTTCCGTTCTATCTGCTCACCGGGGCCAACTTCCCGACGGCCTTGGGGGTGCTCATAGCGCTCCTTGCGTTCGTGACGGGCGCATCCGCGTTGCTCGACCGGTTCGCACGCTACCACTTCAAGCAGGTGTCGCTCGGGCTCTACATCCTCATGCAGGTGTCGCTGGTGACGGGTTGCGGCATCCTCTACCTGGCGAAGTTCCCGACCTTCTACTCGCTGCCTCTGGCCTGCGGGCTGGCGTTCTCGGCCTGGGGGCTCTACTTCTGGATGTGCGGCAGGTCGGCCCGCAGGCGCACACATCTGCAGCGCTGCCTGTTCTTCGCGGCGGGATCGCTTTGCATGGCGCTCGTCGCAGGATGCCGCCCCCAGCTGCTCATGCTGTCGCTTCTGGCATTTCCGCTGTTCTGGCGCCCATACGTGAAGGAGAGGCGGATCCTCAGGCGCAAGGGCGTCGTGGAGTTCGCCTGCCTGATAGGGCCCTACGTCGTGGTCGCTGCGCTGATAATGCTGTACAACCACGCCAGGTTCGGAAGCTTCACCGACTTCGGGGCCAACTACAACCTCACCGTGAACGACATGACGAAGAGGGGATGGGTGCTGGGGCGGTTCGCCCCGGCGTTCTTCGCCTACTTCCTGCAGTTCCCCAACATGTGCGGCGAGTTCCCGTTCCTGCAGCCAGCTGACTTCGCCACGACATACATGGGCCAGACGATCAAGGAAGCCACCTTCGGCGGCATATTCGCGTGCTACCCGGTGCTGTGGGTGCTTTTCTTCGCCGCACCCATCGTAAGGCTGAGGAACAACCAGCGCGAGACCAACACGATCACGGGCGTTATCGGCGTGCTGCTGGCGTCCGGCGTCGTGATAGCCATGGTGGACGCGCAGATGGCGGGCATACTGCAGCGGTACTACGCCGACTTCAGCTTCATGTTCTATGCGGCCGTGGTGCTTCTGGTGTTCATCGTCAACGAGAACATAGCAGGGCGCGTTCCGCCGCTTTCGTCGTTCTATCCTTCCGCCGCGCCGGCCTTCGACAGGTACTATGCCGTGCGGCATCCGATCAAGGTGGCGAAGGCGAGGATCTCGCGCCGCAGGTGCGCCTTGAGCAAGCGGCACGACGCGATCCTGTACAGAAGCGGGGCGCTTCCGCGCGACCTGCTGATGAAGACGCTGATAGTCCTGGTCACCATCGGCGTGGTCTACAGCGCGCTCCTCTGCTTCGTGTCGGAAACGGGATGGTATTCGGACGTGTATCCGTGGGCATATCAAGACGTTTTGGAAACCATAAGGTTCTGGACATAGCACACGGGTTTCCGAATGCTATCTTTGACGTACAGGAACCAAGCCCCAGGCGCTTAGGAGGACAAATGAGGATTGTTGTTGCCGACGACTACAAGGCCATGAGCCGCATCGCTGCAGACGAGATAGAGGAGCTTCTACAGTCCGAGCCACAGTGCGTGCTGGGACTTGCCACCGGGTCCACCCCGTTGGGGCTTTACGAGTGCCTCGCGTCCGACTTCGAGCACGGCAAGGTCAGCTTCAGGGACGTCACCACGTTCAACCTCGACGAGTACTGCGGGCTGGGCGACGACAATCCGCAGGGGTACCGCTACTTCATGAACAAGAACCTGTTCGACAAGGTCGACGTCAAGGGCGCGTCCACCCACGTGCCCCAGGGGCGCACTGGCGACCTGACGGCCGAATGCGCCAAGTACGACAAGATGATCGAAGACGCGGGCGGCATCGACCTCCAGCTGCTAGGGCTTGGGCACAACGGCCACATCGGCTTCAACGAGCCATGCGACGAGTTCCCGAAGGGCACGCACGTCGTCGACCTAACGATGAGCACCATAAACGCCAACAGCCGCCTGTTCGACTCCGCCGAGGAGGTCCCAAGGCAGGCCATAACCATGGGCATAGGCACCATCATGGCGGCAAGAAGGGTGCTGGTCGTCGCCAGCGGCAAGGACAAGGCCGCCATAGTCAGGAAGGCGTTCCTCGGGCCCGTCACGCCCGAGGTTCCGGCATCGATCCTTCAGTTCCACCCAGACGCCTTGGTGGTGGTCGACGAGGAGGCGGCAGCCGAGCTGGTGTAGCTGTGCGTCCGCGCAGCACGATTACAGGAGGATGATCGCCATGGGCACAACCACTCAACTGTCAGGCATAGTCGGCGGCGAGGTGTTCGACGGCAAGGGCTTCGTGCGCAAGGACGTCGGCATAGCCGTCGAACGCTTCGGCGCACCTTCCGAAGGCGAGGAGCTGGACGCGGCAGGGTGCTATGTAATACCGGGGCTGGTCGACATACACTTCCACGGAAGCGCCGGAGGAGACATGTCCGACGGCGACCTGGAGGGCCTGCACAAGATGGGTGCCTACGAGGCCTCGCGCGGAATCACCGCCATGTGCCCCGCCACCATGACGCTTTCCGAGGCGCAGTTGACGCAGGCTGCGAAGGCGGCAGCGGAATACGTTCCCGCCGCCGACGAGGCCGATCTCGTGGGAATCAACATGGAAGGCCCCTTCATCTCGCCAAGCAAGGTGGGCGCGCAGAACCCTCAGCACGTGCGCAATGCCGCCGTGGACGAGTTCGAAAGGCTGCAGAAGGCATCAGGCGGCCTCATCAAGCTGGTGGACATAGCCCCCGAAGAGCCCGGCGCCGACGACTTCATAAAGGCCCTTTCGAAGGACGTGCGCATTTCCGTCGCGCATACCTGCACCGACTACGACACGGCATGCAAGGCGTTCGACGAGGGCGCAAGCCATCTAACGCACCTCTACAACGCCATGGACCCGATGCACCACAGGAATCCGGGCCCCATACCTGCGGGCGTCGAACGCGACCATGTAATGGCCGAGGTGATAGCCGACGGCATCCACATACATCCTGCCATGGTGCGCCTGGCCTTCAAGATGTTCGGCGACGACCGCATGGTGCTGGTCAGCGACACCCTGCGCGCAGCCGGCATGGGCGACGGCGTCTACGACCTTGGCGGCCAGGACGTCACCGTTAAGGGCTACGAGGCACGCATAGACAACGGCGCGCTGGCGGGCTCGGTCAGCGACCTGATGCGCTGCTTCTACGTCGCGGTGAAGGACATGGGCATTCCGCTGGAAAGCGCGGTGAAGGCGGCGTCTACGAACCCGGCACGCGCCATAGGCGTCGACGGCGACTACGGTTCCATTGCAGACGGCAAGGTGGCCGACGCCGTTCTGCTCGAGAGGGACACCCTGCGCGTCAAGGCCGTCGTCCTTCGTGGCCGCCTGATCGATTAAGAGGCGTCGTGCCCGGACCTCTCCGTCATGCGCTGAAGGCCCAGATGTTGTCGCACTGGGAGATGACGCGACCAAGGTCCCACGACATGTTCGTGCGGTCCTCCGAGTTGGGGTCGCGTATCTCCACGGTGCCGTCTGCGTTCAGGCCCGCAAGCACGATGAAGTGCCCTTCCGTCGTGAAGTCTCCTTCGTGCACG
The DNA here is from genome assembly GCA_965147515.1 of uncultured Eggerthellaceae bacterium. Taxonomy (GTDB): domain Bacteria; phylum Actinomycetota; class Coriobacteriia; order Coriobacteriales; family Eggerthellaceae; genus MGBC163016. The sequence continues at coordinate 7,633 of CBCTKQ010000060.1, forward strand.
CTGCATATGACGGGCTCTCCGGCAAGAAGGTGGCCCTCCACCGATTCGGCGCTTGCGGGGACTTCCACGGAATCGAGGCCTATCAGGTTCGCGCCGTCGCTCATCAGCAGCCACGAGGTCACGCCGCCGTCGACGAACCCGTTGAGCTCCGAGAACTCCGCCATGTCGCGCGGGTCGAGGTCGTCCTTTCCCGTCAGCGCGACGTATACGATCGAAAGGCACGTGGGCCCGCATCCGTGCGTGGCGACCGTGCCGTCGGCATAGTGCTGGGAGGCCCATTCGGGGTCGGTCTGGAACAGCCTCGGAATCACGCCGGAGCGCCATTCGCTTCTGGGCGTGCTCTTCTGGGTGCCGCTTTCTGCCAGCTGCTCCAGCGCGAATCCGCCTTTGCCGCCGCGGGCGGCGTCTTCGGTCGGGCTCTGGTCCAAGTCGCCGAAGAGCATCAGAGCGATTCCTATGGCGAGCACGGCAAGCACCATGACGCACAGCAGCACGACTACCTTCAGAGGGGCCATGGCGTGGTCGGGTTCGCGATGCCTCATGTAACGTTCGGGTATGTTTGAGTCGTATGTCATGAACGTCCCCCTTCCGTGGCATGGAAATCGTACACTCGGAGGCGCTTAAGAGTCCCATATCGCATGCTTAAGGTTCCTTATCCTTTCCTTATGCATTCCTTAAGATGCACGCGCCGAGGCGTGCTTTTCGCTGGAAGAGGTGGTTTGGGGGCTACAATTCTCGTATGGAAAGCAACACGGACAGGGCCCGGATGACTGACGGCCGCGCGGACGGCGCGGCAACGCGCGGGACGCCCAGGCTCCTCGTGGTCGACGACGAGGCCGCCATCGCCGACCTGATTGCCGGCATCTTCAAGGCCGAAGGGATGGACGTCTGCGCCTTCACCGACCCGCGCGAGGCGCTGGAGTCGTTGGAGACGAACGATTACGACCTGTCCATCGTGGACATAATGATGCCAGTCATGGACGGATACGAGCTGTGCCGCAACGTGCGCAAGACGTCGGAGATGCCCATAGTGTTCCTATCCGCCAAGGACGCAGAGTCCGACATCGTGGCAGGGTTCACCATCGGAGCCGACGACTACGTCACGAAGCCCTTCAAACCCCGCGAGCTTGTGGCGCGTGTGAAGGCGCACATCCGAAGGAATTCCAGGACGGCGTCCGGCGCATCGGACGATTCCTCCGTGCTGCGAGCCCAAGGGCTTGAGGTGGACGTGCGCGAGCATGTGGCCTCGCTGCACGACGTCCCGCTGCAGCTGACCCCCAAGGAGTTCGACATACTCGTGCAGCTGCTCGAGCGGAAGGGCCAGCCTGTGCCTTCCGCCCGGCTGTACGAAGCGGCCTGGGGCGAGCCGGCGAATGCCTCGTCGTCGAACACGGTGATGGTGCACATACGGCACCTTCGCTGCAAGCTGGCCGAGGTCGACTCGTCGGCCGAGGTCATCGAGACCGCATGGGGAGTTGGGTACCGCATCGCCGCCGACAAGTCCGACCGCAGCAATGCCTGACCGGGAAGGAAAGGCCGCACGCTCGCCGCAGTCGCGCCAGTTGCGGCGCAGGCTGTCGCTGTCGCTGGCGTCCAGGTGGATCGCCTATACGGCAGCCTTCGCTGTATTGGCGTTGCTTCTGAACGCGACGCTTGTTCCCTACGTCGCCGACTGCATAGCCGACTCGACTTCGGAATGGCAGGAATGGTCCTACGAGGACTACCCGCTTGAGAGATGCCTGGAAATCAACGACGAGCAGCTCGCCGGGCTCTTCGACTCCTCCAAGGCGGCCGAAGCTGGGGCATATCACCTGAACCAGCTCGCATTCGGCGATGGAGACCCCGACGGCGATGTGATAGTTAGCCTGCGCGAGGCCCAGGCGATGGGTTACGTGGAAGTGGACGAGCCTGCAGGAGGCGAACTCGTCTACGACGACGGGTTCATTGCCGCCGTGGACATGGAGGCGGGGTACGGGGAGCAGGAGCTGCTTCAGGCCGTGAAGGAGGCCGAGGCGGCGTTCGATGCCTCGGGGAAGGACCCTTCCTTGGCCCCGTACATCGTGGTCCGCTACTATGGCGGGGAATTCTTCGCCACC
>CBCTKQ010000061.1:0-9590 GCA_965147515.1 uncultured Eggerthellaceae bacterium
GCCCCTCTTACACGCTCGGCGGGTCGGGTGGCGGCATCGCCCATGACGTGGACGAGCTGCGCGCGATAGTCGCGCAGGGCATCGAGCTCTCCCCGGCGGGCGAGGTGCTTGTCGAGGAGTCCATCGAGGGCTGGAAGGAGTTCGAGATGGAGGTGATGCGCGACGCCGCAGGCAACGGCATCATAATATGCTCCATCGAGAACCTCGACCCCATGGGAGTCCACACCGGCGACTCCATCACCGTGGCTCCCGCGCAGACGCTTTCCGACGTGGAATACCAGCGCATGCGCGTGGCGTCGCTTGCCGTGCTGGAGAAGATCGGCGTGGAGACGGGCGGCAGCAACGTGCAGTTCGCGGTGAACCCGCGCGACGGCCGCATGGTCATCATCGAGATGAATCCGCGCGTTTCGCGTTCCTCCGCGCTGGCATCGAAGGCCACCGGCTTCCCCATAGCAAAGGCCGCCGCGCGCCTGGCCGTGGGGTACACGCTCGACGAGATCCTAAACGACATCACCCAGGCCACACCGGCCTGCTTCGAGCCCTCCATCGACTACTGCGTGGTCAAGGTTCCGCGCTTCGCGTTCGAGAAGTTCCAGGGCACCGACGACACCCTCTCCACGCGAATGAAGGCGGTGGGCGAGGTGATGGCCATAGGCCGCACGTTCGAAGAGTCGCTGGGCAAGGCCCTGCGGTCGCTTGAGAACTCCCGCTGGGGCCTAGGCATCGACTCGCCTGCGGGCCTGCACTACCAGTGCGACGAGCTGGTGGAGCTTGTCAGGCGCCCCACCGCCGAGCGCGTCTTCTACCTGGCCGACGCCCTTGCGGCCGGCATGTCGTGCGAGGAGGTCTGCGAGCTGACCGGCATCGACCCGTTCTTCATCAGCCGGATCGCCGACATGGTGGCCGTGCAGAAGGCCTTGAAGGGCATGAGTCTCGAGGAAATCGACCACGACGCAATGCTTCTTGCCAAGCAGTACGGCATATCCGACGTGCAGATCGGCTTCCTCACGGGGTCCGACGAGCTTGCGGTGCGGGAGCGGCGCAAGCAGCTGGGCGTGGTTCCCGCCTTCAAGACCGTCGACACCTGCGCCGCCGAGTTCTCCAGCGAGACCGAGTACCATTACAAGACCTACGACGCCGCCGAAAGCGAGGTCAGGCCCAAGACCAAGCCCCGCGCCATGATCCTGGGCGCCGGCCCCAACCGCATCGGGCAGGGCATCGAGTTCGACTACTGCTGCGTGCACGCAAGCTACGCGCTTTCGTCCATCGGGTACGAGACCATCATGGTCAACTGCAACCCCGAGACCGTGTCCACCGACTACGACACCTCGGACAAGCTGTACTTCGAGCCGCTCACATACGAGGACGTGATGGACATAATCGACGTCGAGGACGTGGACGGCGTCATAGTGACGCTTGGCGGCCAGACCCCGCTGAAGCTGGCGCGCCCGCTCGAGGCTGCAGGCGTGCGCATAATGGGGACGTCTCCCGAGTCGATCGATTTGGCCGAAGACCGCGACCGGTTCTCGGCGATCCTGGACGAGATGCTGATCCCTTACCCGGCCGCCGGCATGGCCAACACCTTCGAGGAGGCCTGCCAGGTGGCCGACCGCATCGGGTTCCCCCTGCTCGTGCGCCCCAGCTACGTGCTTGGGGGGCGCGGCATGGCCATCGTGTACGACTCGGCCCAGCTCGAGAAGTACATGAACGAGGCCGCGCGCATTTCCCCCGACCATCCCATATACCTCGACCGGTTCCTTGAAGGGGCCGTCGAGCTCGACCTGGACGCGCTCTGCGACGGCAAGGACGTCTACATCGGCGGCATCCTCGAACACATCGAGATGGCCGGCATCCATTCCGGCGACTCGGCGTGCTGCATACCCCCGTTCGCCCTTTCCGACGCCATGCAGGACCGGCTGCGCCAGATAGCGCGCGAGCTTGCCCTTAAGCTGGGCGTGAAGGGGCTCATCAACATCCAGTTCGCCATCAAGGACAGCGTCGTGTACGTCATCGAGGCGAACCCGCGCGCAAGCCGCACCGTGCCGTTCGTGTCGAAGGCCACGGGCGTTCCTCTGGCGAAGCTGGCGGCGATGATCATGGCCGGCCGCACCATCGAATCGTTCGGGCTTCCGTCCGACACCAGGCATCCCGACTACTACTGCGTGAAGGAGGCGGTGATGCCCTGGGGCCGCTTCCCCGGAGCTGACGTCATACTGGGCCCCGAGATGAAGTCGACTGGCGAGGTGATGGGCATCGCCGGGAACTTCCCGGCGGCCTACATAAAGACCCAGCTGGCCATCGACTACAGCCTGCCGCAGGGCGGTGCTGCCTTCATATCGGTGAACGACCGCGACAAGCGCGCGCTCACTCCCATTGCTCGCGACATCGAACGGCTCGGGTTCAAGATCGTCGCGACCAGCGGCACATGCAGGGCGCTGCGTGCGGCGGGCATCGACTGCACCGAGATAGGCAAGATCCACGAGCATGGCGAGAGCATCCTGGACGCGATCGCGGACGGGCGCATATCGCTGATGATCAACACGCCCATGGGCAGCGTCACGCGCGACGACGGCTACGACATGCGCGCCGCGGCGGTACGCCACGGGATCACGTACGTCACCACGCTCGCGGCCGCACAGGCGCTGGTCGCAGGCATGGACTTCATGAGAAGGGGAAGCCTCGACGTCGTCGCGCTGCAGGACCTTCCCCAATGGGAAGAGGAGGCGGCCTAGATGGCGGGTTGCAGGGAGGAATCGGGCCGTCAGGCATCAGGCCTTTCGGACTTCCGCGCGACCGTGCTGTCGAACGAGCGCGCGACCGACGCGCTTTACGTGATGGAGCTTGACGTAGCGGAAGCCGAAGGCGGCGGCGCGTCGACGGCCGGGCTGGCCGGGCGAATCCAGCCTGGGCAGTTCGTCCACATGTCCATCCCCACGCTCCAGTCGCACATACTCCGCCGCCCGTTCTCGGTGTACGCCGCCGACCCTGTAAACGGGCGCGTAGAGGTGCTGTACCAGGTGGTGGGCGAAGGCACGGCCGAGATGGTCAACTGGAAGCCGGGCCAGCACACCTCGATGATCGGCCCCATCGGGCACGGCTGGACAGTGCCCGACGACTCGCAGCGTGCGCTGCTGGTCGGAGGCGGCGTGGGTGCGGCGCCTTTGTTCATGCTCTGCGAGCAGCTCGTTGCCCGCGGCGTGCAGGTCGACGTCGTGCTGGGGGCTGCAACCAAGGACGCCCTGGTGTGCAGAAGCCGTTACGAAGCCGTCTGTGGCTGTGCGCCTGCATGCTCCACCGACGATGGCACCTTTGGCCGCGAGGGCTTCTGCACCTCGCTGGTCGAAGACGCTATTGCCCGCTCCGTCGAAGAATCCCGGCCATACGACTACGGGGCCGTGTGCGGCCCCGAGCCTCTTCTGCGCATAGCCTCGCAGGCCATGATGTCCGCGGGCATACCGTGCCAGGTTTCCATGGAGCGCCGCATGGCGTGCGGGATCGGGGCCTGCCTTTCCTGCGTGGTCGACACCGCTTCCGGAAAGAAGCGTTCCTGCGTCGACGGCCCCGTCTTCGACGCTTCGGAGGCGGTTTGGCGATGATGCAGACGAACATGGCCGTGAATTTGGGCGGCCTTTCAATGAAGAACCCAGTCACCACGGCGTCAGGCACCTTTGCCGCTGGCCGCGAGTACGACCAGTTCTATCCAGTGGAGCGGCTTGGCGCCGTCACCACGAAAGGGGTTTCGCTTAACGGGTGGGAAGGCAACGACTCGCCACGCATAGCCGAGACGCCTTCGGGGATGCTCAACTCCATAGGGCTTCAGAACCCGGGCGTGCGCCATCTGGTGGAGCACGACCTGTCGTGGCTCGCGTCCAAGGACGTGCCCGCGATCGTCAACGTTTCCGGACACAGCTTCGACGAGTACGTCCAGGTGATCGAGGCGCTGGAAGACGCACCCGTGGACGCCTACGAGGTGAACATATCGTGCCCGAACGTCGACGCCGGAGGCATGACCATGGGATGCCACGTGCCTTCGGTGGAGAAGGTGGTCGGCATGTGCAGGGAGGCAACCAGGCGTCCGCTGATCGTGAAGCTGACGCCCAACGTCACCGACGTGACCGAGATCGCCCGGGCGGCCGAGGCCTCGGGCGCCGACGCAATATCGCTCATCAACACGCTTTTGGGAATGGCGGTCGACGCGCGCAGGCGACGCCCCAAGCTCGCACGCGTGGTGGGAGGCCTGTCGGGCCCTGCGGTCAAGCCCGTGGCCCTTCGCATGGTGTGGCAGTGCCACGACGCGGTCAAGGTCCCCATCCTGGGGATGGGCGGCATATGCACGGGCGAAGACGCGGTGGAGTTCATGCTGTGCGGAGCCACGGCCGTAGCCGTAGGCACGGCGAACTTCATGGACCCGATGGCCGGCTTGAACGTCGTCGAGGGAATCGCCGAGTATTGCCGCGAGCAGGGAGTGAGCGACGTGAACGAGTTGATAGGAGCACTGGAATGCTGAGCAAGTTCGACGGAACCCCCAGGCGCGAGCGCGTGATAATCGCGCTCGACTGCGAGGCCGACAAGGCGCTTTCGATAGCCTACCAGCTGGCCGGCGAGGCCACCTGGGTGAAGGTGGGCATGACACTCTATTACGCCTACGGCACCGACCTCGTGCGCATGCTGAAGGCGCGGGGGTACAAGGTCTTTCTCGATTTGAAGTTCCACGACATACCGCACCAGGTGGAAGGGGCCGCGCGCTCGGCCGCGGCCACCGGGGCGGACATGCTGACGATGCACACGGTGGGCGGCCGCGACATGATGGAGGCGGCCCAGCGCGGGGCTGTGCAGGGCGCAGCCGAGGCAGGTTCCGCCACGCCTGCGACGCTGGGCATCACCGTGCTCACCTCGATGTCGCAGGAAAACCTCCACCAGGTCGGCATCGAAAGGCCCGTCGAATCGCAGGTGCTCGCTATGGCCACGCTTGCAAGCGAGTCCGGGATATCGGGCGTGGTGGCGTCGCCCCGCGAGGCCGCGTCTCTGCGCGAACTGCTCGGGCCCGACGCCTACGTCGTGACCCCCGGCGTGCGGCCCGCAGGGGCGGCCATGGGCGACCAGACCCGCGTCGCCACCCCGAAGGACGCCTTCGATGCGGGCGCTTCCCATATCGTCGTCGGGCGTCCCATCACCGACGCGCCCGACCCGATCGCGGCATTCAGGCGCATCGCCGACGAGCTGGGGGAATAGGCATGGCAAAGGGCAGGCTGTTCGTCGTTTCGGGGCCTTCCGGCGTAGGGAAGGGCACCGTCATATCGAAGATGATGAAAAAGGACCCGTCGCTTTGGAAGTCCGTTTCCGCCACCACGCGCAAGCCCAGGGAGGGTGAGGTCGACGGAGTGGACTACTACTTCGTCGAGCGGTCCGACTTCGAAAGGGCCGCGGAAGGCGGAGGTTTCCTGGAATGGGCCGAATACTCCGGGAACCTCTACGGGACCCCGGCGTCGTCCGTCCAGGCGCACCTGGACGCCGGCGAGAACGTCATCCTCGAGATCGAGGTGCAGGGCGCGATGCAGGTCAGGAAGTCCGCGCCCGAGGCCGTGCTGGTGTTCGTGAAGCCCCCGTCGATGGACGAGCTCGAGCGCAGGCTTCGCGGTCGTGGGTCCGAAAGCGAGGAGGCGATGGCCTCCAGGCTCGAGGCCGCGCGTATGGAACTGTCGCGCGAAATGGAGTATGATTACGTATTCGTGAACGACGACGTCGACACCACGGTCGACGAGATGCTGGATTGCATAGCCAATGCCGGCGGACAGCCACAGGAGACTTCAATATGAGCATAATCAAGCCCGACATCGACGTGTTGCTGGAAGACTGCGAGAACGACCGCTTCCTTCTGTGCACCGTGGCCTCCAAGCGCGCCCATGACATCAACGACATGATGTCCGGCCAGCGCGACCGCGCCATCCAGCTGGAAACCGCCGTCGAGATAGCCACGGCAGCCAACGTCAAGCCGCTTTCCATGGCCTTCGAGGAGATCGCCCGCGACGACATCTCGTTCGACAGGTCTTCCATCGACCTCACGCAGGGCCAGTAGCAGCCTGCGGAAGAGCGAAATGGCCGAATACCAGAGGGTCGTTCTCGTCCATTACCACGAGATCGGCCTGAAAGGGCACAACAGGTCCGCATTCGAGAAGCGCCTCCAGAGGAATTTGGAGGCGCTTCTTGGCGACTATCCGGTGGTGGCGATCCACAGGATATCGGGAAGGCTGGTCGTCTTCCTGCGGGAAGGGACCGACGCGTCCACCGCGCTGGGATGCGCGTCTTTCGCGTCGCAGGTACCGGGCGTGGCGCGCGTTTCCACTGGGTACAAGACGCCCCGTGAAATCGGCGACATCGAGAAGGCCGCGCTCGCGGCCCTGACCGATGCGTTGCCGTTTGAGACGTTCAAGGTGCAGGCGCGCAGGGCGCACACCGATTTCCCGATATGCTCGATGGACATGAACCGGCAGGTGGGAGCCGTGCTTTGCGAGGCCTTTCCCGACAAGTCGGTCCAGATGAAGGAATCGGACGTGCAGGTGGGCATCGAGGTGGTGCAGAACGCCGCCTACGTCTACGCCTTCAGCATGCGCGGCATAGGAGGCCTTCCGGTGGGCGCGTCAGGCAACGTCTGCTGCCTGCTTTCCTCGGGGATAGACTCGCCCGTGGCCACCTGGCGCATGGCCAGGCGCGGGGCACGCTGCATAGGCGTGCACTTCTCGGGACGCCCCGAAACCTCCGATGCGTCCGAGTTCCTGGTGCAAGACATCGGCGACGTGCTCGACCGCACGGGCTGCATATCGAAGATATACACCATCCCTCTGGGCAGCCACCAGCGCGAGATATCCCTTTATGCACCGCCGCCTTTGAGGGTCATACTGTACAGGCGGCTGATGATGAAGGTCGCGCAGGCGATAGCCGTGCGCGAACGCTGTGGGGCTCTCGTCACCGGGGAGTCGCTAGGACAGGTCGCCTCTCAGACGCTTGACAACATCCGATGCACCGACGAGGCCGTCGACCTTCCGGTGTTCAGGCCCCTCATAGGCACCGACAAGCAGGATATCGTCGAGGAGGCGCAGCGCTTGGGCACGTTCGAGCTGTCGACGCAGGACGCTCCGGACTGCTGCACGCTTTTCATGCCCCGCGCTCCCGAGACGCACGCCAAGCTTTCCGCCGTGCTGGAGGCGGAATCGCAGTTCCCTGTGGAGGAATGGGTTTCCGAGCTGGTCGACTCTGCGGAACTCCACGTCTTCCAAGGAAAAGGAGCGCGCTCTTAGGCAAGGGCGCCTTCCTTCGTTCATCCTTTCCGAATCTGGGCCCAGTCCGGCCTTCAAGGGCGACCTGCCCGCGTTCCATGACGAAGTTCCGTGAAAGAAATCCGCAGCATGCGGGAAAGGGCCGTTTGCAATCCGCGACCGTTTCGCGCCATGTCCGGTTCTGCACGCCCGTTCCGCCGCCGAACGTCGCGTGCAGCGTTCCGCATTCATGCGGCACCGTGCCGCGAAAGGAAGCATGGGTCCTGCAGGAAGGCCGCATGTAATCCAGCGTTCGAACGGCGTCGCTATGCTTTCCTCGACAGGCATTTTCGCGAAGGAGGGCGCATGTCGTTCCAGGAGTACGCCGAATCGGCCAAGGGAAGGCTCCGCCTTGGGAGCATCAACGCCAAGGCGCTGGCAGGCATCGCAGCCGTGCTGTTGGTCGTCGGGGCTGCGGTGGCGTTCAACGTCGTCGGGTCGGGCGCCTCGGAGCCTTTGACGGTGCAGAAGGCGGGTGCGTCCGAGACGCAGGCTGCTGAAGAGGTTCCGAGCGAGCCTGCGAGCATATGCGTGCACGTCGACGGATGCGTTGCGAGCCCCGGCATCGTATACGTCGAAGAGGGGTCGCGCGTCGCCGATGCCGTGCAGGCGGCGGGAGGGATGACCGAGGATGCGTCGTCTGCGGGCATGAATTTGGCCCGCGTCCTGCAGGACGGCGAGCAGGTGGTTGTGCCGAGCGTCGCACGGGCAACCCAAGAGCAGGCCGCAGAAGGCGCACTGCAGGCTGCCGGGGCAGCAGCGCAGGCCGGCGCGAATGCAACGGGCAAGGTCAACATAAACACCGCAAGCGCCGCCGAGCTTCAGACGTTGAGCGGCATAGGCCCGTCGAAGGCGCAGAAGATAGTCGACCACAGGCTGTCGTCGGGACCCTTCGAGTCGGTCGACGGGCTGACCGAGGTCAGCGGCATAGGCGAGAAGACGCTCGAGGCCATAAGGGACCAGGTCTGCGTGTAGGGCAGCACCAGTGTAGGCCTGCTTTTTCGATGGGTTGGAACATGCGCGCAGGCGACGTCCGGCTGCCATTCGGGCTCGGAAGGGCCTTCGCCTGCGACATGTCCCAAGCGGGCGGCCAAGGCGAGGCGCCCAAGCCAGGGATCCCGGTGCTGCTTCCATGCGCGCTTGCGACATGGGCCGCTTCTGCAAGCGCCTATGCCGTTCTGGAGCACGCAGCCTCGCAGGAGGCCTTCGTTGCCGCGTGCGTGCTGGGCGCGGCCTTCGCATGCCTCTGCCTGGTCTTTGCGTTCACCAGGCGGCCCGCAGTCATGCTCCTTGCCTTCCTGCTGGCCGGAGGCGCGCTGGGGGCGTCTGCGTCGTACGCCTGGCATCGCGCTTCCGAAGACGCACCGGACGGAAGGGAAAGGGCCGTGCTCGAACTGGCGTCCGACGAGAGGGAGACGCCTTTCGGCTCGCGCTGCAGCGTCCGCTTCACGACCGAATCCGGCCAAAGCGGGAAGGCGACGGCCTTCCTCGACGAGCCTTGCAGTCTGCTTTCGGGGGCGAAGGCGGAATGCGTCGCCACGTTCTCGCCCGTGTCGGAGGACTACCGGTCCAGGAGCTATTTCTCCGGCGAGTCCGTGCAGATGGACGTTGAAGAGGCGCAGGCGGTCTTGCTGCCTGCCCCGCTGCAGGCGGTCTACGACCTGCGCCGGAAAGCCATCGACCTCCTCGGCCAGCACGGCGGCGGCCAGGCCGGGGTGCTGCAGGCGCTCGTTTGCGGCTACCGCGGAACGATCCAGGACGATGGGACCTACGATGCGTTCAAGGCGTGCGGGCTCGCGCATGTCGTCGCGGTGTCGGGGGCGCATCTGGCGATAGTGACCATGGTGTTCGGGTGGATGCTGAAGCTGCTTCGCGCGGGGCGCAGGCTGACGCTTGCGGCAAGCGTGGCGTTCGTGCTTGCATACCTTGCGTTCTCGGGCGTGCCGGTCTCTGCCGTGCGGGCGGCGGTCATGGTCGTCCTGTCGCTCTCCGCAGGCCTTGCCGGGCGCCGCAACGCCACCTTGAACTCGCTGGCCGTGTGCCTTCTCGCATTCCTGGTCACTGACCCGTCGTCGTGCGTCTCGGTGTCGCTGTTCCTGTCCGCGGCGTCCACGCTCGGCATCGTGCTGTTCGCGTCGCTCGTGGCGTCGTGGATGTCACCGCTTCCGAACGTCCTGCGTTCGGCTGTGGCCGAGCCGGTGGGCCTCACGCTGTCGTCGAACCTTCTCACGATGCCGTTCTCGGCGGCCTCTTTCGGCATGCTGCCCGTGCTGTCCG
>CBCTKQ010000062.1:0-9272 GCA_965147515.1 uncultured Eggerthellaceae bacterium
AGCAGCGCCCTCTTCAGCGGCGCCTCGTTCGACCCCATTACGGCGTCGAGCAGCACCGATGCGGCGATCATGCGCTCGCGCTCGTCGGACCGTCCGGCGACGAAGCCGAGCGCCGCGCACGAGTTCTCGGGCGCCGTGGCCATCTTCCTGCGCACGCCTTCCGCCACCACGGGGCTCTGCAGCCCGATGGGATTCGGCGCAGAGGCTCCTTCCATGGCCCCGCATAGGTATCCGTCGATCTGGCGCATGAACGGCTCGGGGTCCATGTCGCCGTAGAGCACGATGTAGCTGTTCGACGGATGGTAGTGCCGCGCGTGGGTCTGAAGGAACGCTTCGTAGGTCAGCGTGGGGATGGCATCGGGCGTGCCGCCCGACTCGAAGCGGTAGGTGGTGTCGGGGAACAGCGCCGCCGACAGCGTGTCGTACAGCACCGACTCGGGGTCGGACAGCGCCCCCTTCATCTCGTTGTAAACCACGCCGTTGTACGCGAGGCCGCACGCCTCGCCCGGCCCGTCGCCTTCCCTGTGCGCGCCATCTCCGCAGGCATCGGCACCTTCGCCGTCGCAGCCTTGCAGCTCGTAGTGCCAGCCCTCCTGCTCGAAGATGCGGCGGTTCGAATAGATGTTGGGATGGAACACCGCGTCCATGTACACGTCGGCCAGGTTCAGCAGGTCGCGCTCGTTGGTTGACGCCACGGGGTACATGGTCTTGTCGGGGAACGTCATGGCGTTGAGGAACGTCTGCATCGAGCTTTTCAGCAGGTTGACGAACGGCTCCTTCACCGGGAACTTGCGCGACCCGCAGAGCACAGAGTGCTCGAGGATGTGAAAAACGCCCGTGTCGTCGGACGCAGGCGTTTTGAAGGTGATCGAGAAGCCCTTGTTGTTGTCGCCGTTGGCCAGGTAGAGAAGGCGTGCGCCCGTCCTGGAGTGCGCGAAGACGTACGCGTGGCCCGCGATCTCGGCCAAGGGCTCGTCATGCAACAGCGTAAAGCCGCACGCCTGGGCGCACGGCTCGATTTCCGGATTGGTCATTGGTTCTCCTTAGACTGCCGCCTGCTTCTAGCGGTTGGAACCGCCCGAAGACGAGGATGCGGACGACGAGGACGATGACGACGAGCTAGAGCCCGTGTCGGAGGCGCCCTCCTCCGGTTGCTCGCCCTCGGTGGTCTGGCCGTCGCCTTCCTCGGCGTTCGACGACTTGGGCGAATTCGAAGCCACCTTGGGAACGCCGTTCAAATTGACGGGCTTGCCCAGCCACTTGTCCTCGATGACGTCGACGGTGCCGTTCGCCACCAGGCCGTCCAGGGCGCTTCCGATGGCTTCCTGAAGCTCGGTGTCGTCGTTGGCGCACATTGCGCAGTACCCGCCTGCCGTATCGAGCAGTGCGGCGATTTCGACGTTGACGTCCTGCCTGCTTGCGGCGTACATGCCTATGATCGCATCGGACGCCACGTAGTCCACCTTGCCCGAACCAAGGTCGGAAAACGCGCCGGCCAGGTCGCTGGAAGAGACGAGAGAGTCCTCGCCGAACGTGTTGGTGACGGCCCACGCGCTCTTGGATGAGACTTGCGCGGCAATCTTCACGTCGCTGTCGGCCGTGGGGGCCGGCTTGTCATCGCCTTCGGGGGCGAACAGCACCACGCCCGTGGGAAGGTACTGGTTGGAGGTCCAGTAGCCGTCGTGCTTCGACGTGCTGTCGATGCCCATCACGACGTCCACCTCGTCGTTGTCTATCGCGTCGGTGGCGTTGTTCCCCACGTCCACCACGCTGAGCTTGAGGCCCAGGTCGTCCGCGATCGCCGCCGCTATGTCGACGTCGATGCCGATCACGCGGTCGCCGCTCTTGCCTGCAAGGGGCGAGTTGTTCGTGTTGACGCCCACGCGCAGCGTGCCGTCCTCGCCGATGGCCGGGCTCGAGATCTTGGGAGAACCCAGCTGGGGGGTGTATTCCTCGCTGGACGAGCAGCCGGCCACGGCCCCGCATACCGCGAACGCCATGCAGGCTGCAACTGCCGTGCGCACTGCCTTAGATAGCCTCTTCAAGGTCATCCTCCTATCGAAAAGCTTCCCCGACTGACCTAGTCTTTGCCCCCACACTCGCGCACCGGAGGTCCGCGCCGCGGCGCCAAGGCGGCTGCGACGCTCGCACTCTCTCGCCTGTCAGGCCCTGTGCCTGAATCGCAGGCGGTGCGGCTTACATCTAGAATACGCCATGCTCGCATGCCGACGGCTTGCGCCTGCTGCTTACGTGGGCCCTTTCGACCGCATCTGCCCTGGGCTGAGGGCGCAAGAGTTAGGATTGCGCCCCGCAACTACAGACTCGAAGAAGCAATGGTAATTCTAGCAGACTGGCGTTTTGCGCACGCAGGTTATAAAGGGAGGGACGGAAGCATCCGCGCTCTCCGCAGGGTTCGGCTCCCGCGGCGTGCGTTTTGGCGGAGGTTCTGCGGAACTCGGCGCCGCTTCGCGGCGCCTCAGACAGTCCTCGAACCCCGTCTCCGCCAAAACCCACGCCGCAGCCTCGCAAGCGGATTCGCGGCGGATGCCTCCATCCCCAATAATTCTTTTCCTAAAACGCAGAGTTGGCAAAAGCGAGCGAGCGGCGCCTACAGTGGTTCTAATTCGCGCGAAAGGAACCGAAGGCGTACTTAGGTACGCCGAGAGTTCCTTGGAGGGCGAAGGAGAACCGTTGGGGCGTCCGCGCAGCGTCAGGCAATAATTCGTTCTATAGAACGAATTATTGCGAACGGATATTTCTGTACCCGGCCACGCGGGAGAAGTCGATGGAGTCGGGGTCGAAGTCGCCGCTGATGGCGTCCTCGGTGTAAGCGTCGAGCCTGGCCGCATGGTTGCGGTCTTCGCCGAAGGGGATGGAGGGACGCTCGCGCCCAAAGGCGCCGGTCTGCTGGCTTTCGCTTTGGGACCGGTAGTTCTCGAAGAACGACTGCCCGTCGTCGGGCTGTTCCATGGGCTGCACCGCGTTGGCGTGGACCCGGGCCACCGCCGGTTGCACCGACCTTACGGTTTGCGCACCCGTGGCCATGGGCTGGATCGCGCCGGATGGCGGGATAGGGCCGGACGGCTGCAACGGCTGCTGGGCGTACGGGCCGGTCGATGCAGGAGACGGCCTCGTGTGCTGCAGGTTCGGCCTAGGGGCCGGCTGTGCCGTAGCGTCGTACATCATCCTGTCGGACAGCCTCCTTATGCGTCCCGACAGCGAGGCCACCCATATCGCCATCGCTATCACCGCAAGCGCAAGCACTATCATTCCGACGAAGAGGAACGCTGTCGCAGGCATGTTCACGTTCACTACCTCCCTGTCCGCAAGGCGGGCCCCTCGCCTACCTCCAACGCCTCGGAAGAGACCGACGAGGCCATTCCGGGAAAGCGCAGCGTGACCACGGTCCCCTTGCCTAGCTCGCTTTCCACCACCATTTCGGCGCCTTCACCATAATAGCCGTGCATGCGGTCGTGGACGTTCTTGACCGCTATGCCCAACCCCGTCGAGGAATGGGGATGCATTATGCTCTCGCGCGCATGGTCGTCCATGCCCATGCCGTCGTCGGTCACCACCACCAGCACGTCGGGGCCGTCTATGCGCGAGCCGATGCCTACGACCAGCTTCCCTTCCGGGGGCATGGCGTGCTTGACCGCGTTCTCTACCAGCGGCTGCAGCAGGAACGGAGGCACCAGCATGGAAGACACCGCGACGCCTTCCGAGTCCACGTCGACTTCCATCTGAAGCCGGTCCTCGCCGAAGCGGGCCACCTCGAAGGAGAAATAGCGCTGCGTCTGTTCGAGCTCGCGTGACAGCGGGATGCGGTCCTGCGAGTTCTCGAGGGTGGACCGGTAGAACACGGCGAAGTCGCGCAGCAGCACCCTGGCCTTCGCGGGGTCGGTGCGGATGAGGGACGCGATGGTGTTGATGGTGTTGAAGAGGAAGTGGGGGTTGATCTGGTTCTGGAGCATCTTGAGCTCCATGGACGT
Organism: uncultured Eggerthellaceae bacterium; assembly: GCA_965147515.1. Taxonomy (GTDB): domain Bacteria; phylum Actinomycetota; class Coriobacteriia; order Coriobacteriales; family Eggerthellaceae; genus MGBC163016. Next base: position 3,990 of record CBCTKQ010000062.1, read on the forward strand.
GGCCAGCTCGCGCTGGTTCTCCATCTCGAGGGCGGCCATCTGGGTGGACAGCAGCTCGCCGAAGCCCTGCGCGATGGACTTCTGCGTCTCGGTGATCTTCCGCGAGCTTCGATAGTAGAACTTCAGCGTGCCGCGTATTTCCTTGCCCACGCGCAAAGGCACGATGATGGCGGCCTTTATCACGTTCGTGGTGGACGTCTTGGGCAGACCTATCTCCTCGGCCGTGTATATGACGCGCGTCTGCCCGTCGTTAAGCGCATCGTGCGTGGCCTGCGTGCGGATGTTCGCCCCCTGCGGGTTCTCGGCCTCGAGGTAGCCGACGTACCCGAGTATCGTCTCGGTGTCGGTGATTGCCACCGCGATGGCGGCGGTGTTCGGAAGGAGCATGGTGCAGACGGACTGCGCCACCCGCGGCGGAAGCCCCTGCGCCATCTGGTCGAGGATCTGGCTCGACAGGCGCAGCACCGAATCGGTCTGCCGGGCCCGCACCGTGTCGGGGTTCAGCAGCAGGAAGATGACCACGACCACGCATGCCGTGAACAGGATGCCTGCCACCACCATCACCGAGGCGTTGTCGGACGACGTGGCGGCAATCCAGACCATGACGACGGCCGCCGCCAGCGCAAGCACGCCTACCATCGCCTCGATCGAAACGATGCGCGGGATGCGCCTTATCCTTCTCTTGTCGTATTCGAGTATTTCCATGCCTGCAGGGTCCCTCGCTCGCCTTCCAACAGTGCGCGGCCGCACAAAGGCCGCCTTTCCCGGATCTCCTCTAGAACTCGAGGCCTTCCAGGCGGTCGAACACGACGTCGATGCGCGTGAGGAAGGCGCGCGGGTCGAAGATGTCGTCTAGCTGCTGCTCCGACAGCGCGCCCGCGTCCTTAAGTTCGCGCACCTTGGGGTCGTCTTCGATGCGCTGCTTGAACGTGGGCCCGTCGACGGCGTTCTGGATGTCCTCCCACACCTGCATGGCGTTGCGCTGCACCACGACGTAGGCGTCCTCGCGGCTCATTCCGGCGTCGACCAGGGCCAGCAGCACCTTCGAGCTGAAGATGAGCCCGCGCGTGCGCCAAAGGTCGTGCTCCATCTTCGCCGGGTACACCTGAAGGCCGTCGAGCATCCATTCCATCTTCCCGAACATGTAGTCGAGCGCGATGAAGCTGTCGGCCAGCGCCACGCGCTCGGCGCTGGAATGCGAGATGTCGCGCTCGTACCAAAGCGCCACGTCGTCGTAGGCCACCTGCGCGTTGGCCTTCACGAGGCGCGCCATTCCGCACACGCGCTCGGCGGTGATTGGGTTGCGCTTGTGAGGCATGGCAGACGAGCCCTTCTGCCCCTTCGTGAACGGCTCCTCGGCCTCTATCACGTCGGACTGCTGAAGCAGGCGCACCTGCATGGCTATGCTTTCGAGCGTGGACGCGGTGACGGCCAGCGCCGACGCCACCTGCGCATGGCGGTCGCGCGCCAGCACCTGGGTGGAAAGCGGGTCGCAGGCCAGGCCAAGCTTGCCGCACACGTACTGCTCGACGAAGGGGTCGATGCTGGAATACGTTCCCACGGCGCCCGTTATGGCGCCGACCGCGGCCACCTCGCGGGCCTCACGCATGCGCACCTCGCAGCGCTTGAGCGCCCAGGCCCAGCTTCCGAACTTCATGCCGAACGTCATGGGCTCGGCATGGATGCCGTGGGTGCGCCCCACGCACAGGGCGTCGCGTAGCTCGAACGCGCGCCTCTTGCAGATGCTTCCGAGCTTGCGGATGTCGTCGATGATGATGTCGATGGACTGCACTATCTGGTAGCTGAGTGCCGTGTCGCCCAGGTCGGACGAGGTCATGCCGTAATGGACCCAGCGGCTGGGCTTCTGTTCGCCCTCGGGGACGTCGGCGTCGATGTTCTCGGCCATGTTCGTGGTGAAGGCGATGACGTCGTGGTTGGTCGTCTTCTCGATCTCGGAGATGCGCTCGGCGTCGGCGGCGGCATGGTCGCGGATCCAGCGCGCCTCGTCCTTCGTGATGCCGCACTGCCCGAGCTCGGCCTGGGCCTCGCAGGCAAGCACCTCGATCTCGCGCCAGATGTCGAACTTGTTCTGGAACTCCCAGATTCCGCCCATCTTCGGGCGCGTGTACCGATCGATCATGACGTTCCTTTCCTTCGTTCGTCCGTCAAGGACGAAGTATCACAAAGAGCGGAATACCGCGCGAACTTCGTCAAGCACTTCGTTGTCGGCGACCACGATCACCTGGTCGCCAGGGTAGAGCCGGATGTCGGGGCTTGCTACCTCGGCGTCGTCCTCGTAGGCGACGCCGACTATGAGGGAACCTTCCGGCATGTCTATGTCGCCGATGGCGATGCCGTCCTCGTCGGAATGCCTTCGCATGTGGCCGATCGAGAACTCGGACAGCGAGACGTTGCCGTGCGTCAGCGACGACACGACCGACACCGAGCCCATCAGGGCCTCTTCCTCGATGAGGTTGGCGATCAGCGTGGTGGAAGACACGCACTCGATTCCCACCTCGCGGAAGATGCGCAGGTTCTTCGGGCTGTTGACGCGTGCTATGGCCCTGGGAACGTGGAACACCCGTTGGGCGATCTCGCAGGCCACCAGGTTCGTGTCGTCCTGGCCCGTGGCGGCCACGAACACGTCGGCGCGCTTGATGCCGGCGTCGTCCTGGTAGCGGGAGTCGCACCCGTCGCCGTTGATGATGAGGTACTGCCCTTCCAGCATGAGCGACAGAAGCGACGCCGACTGCGGGTTGTCCTCGATGATGGCCACCTCGTTGTGGCTGGACAGCAGCACCTGCGCCAGGTACGATCCGACCTTTCCCCCGCCCACTATGACGATGTACATGAGCCCCGCCTAATCCTGGATGTATCTGTCCAGCTGGTCGACCGCGTCCAGCTTGACGCTGACCAGCACCTTGTCGCCGTTGTACAGCACGGATTCTTCCGAAGGTATGGACGACGCCGAGCCGTCCGCCCTCTCGAAGGCCACCACCCGTATCTCGTGCTCGACTTCGAGTTCGGACACCCGGATGCTTCGCGGGGCTTCGACGCCCTTCAGCGCGAGCGAGAACTCGACCACCTCTATGTCGCTGAAGCTGGCCACGTGCGACCCGTGGCCCGACACCACCTTCGAGAATATCTCGTCGGCCACCAGCGACGTTCCGCACACGTAGTCTATGCCCAGCTGCGAGTAGGCGTTCTCGTGGTCGGGATTGTACAGGCGGGCTATGACGTGCCGAACGTCGAACAGCCTTCCGGCCACTTCGGCGCACATCAGGTTCGCGTTGTCGTACTGCGTGACGGCGGCAAGCACGTCGCATTCCTCGACTCCGGCGCGCAGCAAGACGTCCTCGTCGAACCCTACGCCCTGCAGGGTGTTTCCGTTGAAGTTGCGGCCGAGGTTCGCGAAGGCGTCGGCCGAGCGATCTATGCAGCAGACGTTGTCGCCGTTGTCGGAAAGCATGTTGGCCAGCTGCGACCCGACCCGGCCGCACCCGACTATGATCACGTTGCTCATCAGCACCACCCAAATCGTTGCTATGGTTCAATTGTAGCGGCTGACGCGCCGAAAGTGTGCCAAAGGGATGCCGAAGGGACGGCGCTAGTCCTGCTTCCTTTGCACGCGCACCTTGGAAATGCGTGAGCGGCGCATCTTCTCGATGGTGAACTCGTAGCCGTCCACCTCGATGGAGTCGCCTGTGTTGGGAACCGAGTCGATGGCGGCAAGCAGCCAGCCGGCCACGGTCTCGTAGTCGTCGGAAGGCTGGACGGGCCATCCCAGCTCCATTGCGTCCTCGACCGCGAAGCGGCCGTCGGCGCGCCAGTCGCCCACCCCAAGAAGCTCGATGAGTTCGCCTCCCACGTCAGACTCGTCGGCTATCTCGCCGACTATCTCCTCGATTATGTCCTCGATGGTGATCAGGCCCTCGGTGCCGCCGTACTCGTCCACGACGATGGCCATCTGCTGATGGCTTGCCTGCATCTCGCCAAGCAGCGGAATGACGTCCTTCGTCTCGGGAACGAACATCGCGTCGTACATGAACTTGACCACGCAGTCGTCGATGGACCCGTCCATGAGGGGCCCTATGAGGTCCTTGTAGTTGACTATGCCGATGATGTCGTCGATGTCGTCGCGGCACACCGGAAGCCGGGAATAGCCCGTTCCCCGCATGCGTTCGAGCGCGGTGCGTCCCGTCTCGTCGTCGCGCACCAACATCACGTCGACGCGCGGCGTGCATATCTCGTTGACCGTGGTGTCGCCAAGGCTGATGATGTCGCGGATCATCCGCTTCTCATCCTCGGCGAGCTCCTCGGTGTCGTCGACGAGCTCGCGTATCTCGTCCTCGGAGGCGGACTCCCTCTTCGCGCCAGTCAGGCGCTCGAGGAAGTTCGGCTTGCTTTTGTCCTTGTCTTTGGCTTGTTCTTTTTCCATCTGTTCCAGCTATCGACTTGCCGCGCCCGGCCCCGAAGGACCGGCGGCGCGTCTTCGAACCTAGGACGTGGGGATCTTGAAAATGGACCCCAAGGGGCTGTTGTTGAAGAACGAGATGGGGTTCATGTAGGCCTTCGAGCCTATGAGCGCGCCGTTAACGTAGCCAACGAACCATATGAGCAGGCCGCACATGATCACGGAGAAGATTATTCCAACAAGGCTGAACACGGCGGCTGCATCGCCAGACCCGGCGCGGCCGCCGTTCTTCTTGTAGCTCTTCGCTATCTTGCGCGCCACGATTGCCAGGATGAGCCCGACGGGCGGCACAAGCGCCAGTATTATGGACAGGATGCTGAGTATGAGCGCCAAGGTGGCGCGGCCCTTCGTGGCCTTTGCCGGGTTGACGACCGGGATTCCCACCGTGGGCATGGGCTGCATCTGGGCCTGCGGGCGCTTCTGCTTCTTGGACGGCTGCTGCTGTTTGGCCTGGGGCTGCTGCGCCGCCTGCTGGCTTGCCTGCTGGGCCGCCTGTTGCTGCGCGGCCTGCTGCTTGATCTGCTGCTGCGCCGCCTGCACCTGCTGAAGGTGCTGCGCAGCCTGCTGCTTCGCCTGCGCCTCCGCCGCGGCCGCCGCAGCCTGGGCTGCAGGGTCGGGCTGGGACATGGCCGCAGGAACCTGAGGTTCGGCGACTGCCTGCTGGGCTGCCTGCATGGGGTTCTCGAAACCGCCGGTCTGCCCCGGCGACACGGGGGCCTGCTGGCCCGTCTGCCCAGGCATGGGAACCTGCTGCATGGGGTCGTACTGGGGCTGGCCCATGGGATACGCCGGCTGTGCGTAGGGGTCGG
>CBCTKQ010000063.1:0-9232 GCA_965147515.1 uncultured Eggerthellaceae bacterium
CGCGCGAGGTGGCGGACTGGCTGGGCTTCCTCGTGGACGAGCTCGACGTGGTGGGAACGGCTTTCGGAGGAACAAAGCAGGAGGCCGACCCGGGCAGGATGTACGTCTGCTTCCACTGAGGCGGAGCCTTCAATATGCAGTCACTGGGCTATGGATTAGCCGTTTGTGATAGCCTGTTCCTGCATCGATCGAAACTTCGTTTCTGCCGACTTTTAGGGGGAGCAGTGGCCGATTCCAGCAAGGGCGCCCAGTCGCCCGACGAGCTGCGCGAGACCGCCAGGGGGATCCGCGCCGACATCATCAGGATGATATGCGAGGCGGGAAGCGGGCATCCTGGGGGCTCCCTTTCCTGCGCCGACGTGATGAGCGCCCTGTACTTCGGGGGAGTCATGGACTACGACGCGGACGACCCGGCGTCCCCTGCGCGCGACAGGTTCATCCTTGCGAAGGGCCACGCCGCGCCTGCGCTGTATGCGACGCTCGCCGCTGCAGGCTTCTTCCCACGCGAAGAGCTGCTAACCCTGCGCAAGCTGGGAAGCAGGCTGCAGGGACACCCCGACTCGTCGCTGCTTCCTGGCGTAGAGGTGTCCACGGGCTCGCTGGGCCAGGGCCTGTCGATCGCCTGCGGGCTCGCCTGCGGGCTGCGCCTGGAAGGCGGCACCTCAACCGTGTTCACGCTGCTCGGCGACGGCGAGTGCGAGGAAGGCCAGGTGTGGGAGGCCGCCATGTTCGCGGCGCACCAGAAGCTGGGCAACCTCGTCGCGATAATAGACTCCAACGGGCTGCAGATAGACGGCCCGGTGTGCGACGTGTGCGACCCGGGCGACCTGGGCGCGAAGTTCGCCGCCTTCGGGTGGGAGGTCTCGCGCGTGGACGGCCACGACATGGAGGCGCTGGTCGACGCGTTGAATGCCGCGAAGGCATCGCCGACGGAAGCGCCCAAGGCAGTCGTCGCCCGCACCGTCAAGGGCAAGGGCGTCTCGTTCATGGAGGGCCAGTGCGGATGGCATGGCAAGGCGCCCAGCGCCGAGCAGGCCCAGGCCGCCTTGGAAGAGCTCGGGTTCGCGGAAGGAGAGTCGCTGTGATAAGGCTAGCCAGCGCCGAGGAGGCGGCACAGAAGAAGGCCACGCGCGCGGCCTATGGCGTCACGCTCGCCGAGCTGCTCGACGAGGGAATGCCCATAGTCGCCGTCGACGCCGACCTTTCCGGGTCCACGACCACGTCCAAGTTCGCCGCCTCGTCCGAGGCGGCCGCCAGGCGCTTGTTCAACGTAGGCATCGCCGAGCAGAACATGGTCGACGTGGCCGCTGGCCTGGCGCTTGCGGGCAACGTGGCGTTCACGGGCTCGTTCGCCGTGTTCGGAACCGGGCGCGCCTACGACCAGATCAGGAACACCGTGTGCTACTCGAACCTGGACGTGAAGATCGCGCCCACGCACTCGGGCATCTCGGTGGGGCCCGACGGCGGGTCGCACCAGATGCTGGAAGACATCGCCCTCATGCGAGTGCTTCCCAGGATGAAGGTGCTGGTGCCCGCCGACTACACCTCCGCGAAGGCCGCCATACGCCTTGCCGCCAAGACCCCAGGGCCCGTCTACGTGCGCCTGGGCCGCGCCAGCGTCCCTGTGGTCTATGCCGAAGGGTCGCAGTTCGAGCTCGGGCAGGCGAACGTGCTGCGCGAGGGCGCGGACGTCACCATAGTCGCCTGCGGCGTCGAGATACGCGAGGCGCTGTCCGCTGCAGACCTGCTCGCCGGGCGCGGCATGTCCGCCGAGGTCATCGACGCTTTCTGCGTGAAGCCGCTCGACGTCGGCACCATAGCTGCGTCGGCCGCCAAGACCGGCTGCGTCGTCACGGCCGAGGAACATTCCGTGAACGGAGGCCTGGGCGAGGCGGTCGCTCACGCACTGGCCGAGGAATGCCCCGTGCCCATGCGCATGGTGGGAATGAACGACGCCTTCGGGAAGTCGGGCGAGTTCGAGGAGCTGCTCGACTACTTCTCGCTGGGAGCGTCCTCCATAGCCGACGCGGCTGCAAAGGTTTATGAGAAGGCCAATAACTGCTAGAATTCTATAGTCACGTCCCAGTTGAACACGATACGAACGGAGCAATCACTGTGGCACAAGACTTTAGCCGCGGGCCTGCGCAGGCCGGCGGAAGAAGGGCCAGCCATGCCGCACCCGCCCAGATGCAAGGCGTCCCCATGGGGCAGATGGCCCAGGGATACACGGGCCAGCAGGTTCCGGCCATGCAGCAGGTTCCCAGCGCGCATGCGGCCAACCCCAGAAGCAAGGCCCAGCTGACGTCGCAGCTTTCCCAGGCGCTTCCCGAGCTTGACGTTAACGACGTGCAAGCGCAGACGGGCACTCCCGTCATCACCTTCGACCACGTCACCAAGATCTACCCGGCGCAGCCCAACCGGCCGGCGCTTTCCGACGTGTCCCTCCAGATCTTCGCGGGCGAGTTCCTGTTCCTGGTGGGCCATTCCGGTTCGGGCAAGTCCACCTTCATCAAGCTGCTCACGCGCGAGATCAAGCCCACGCAGGGCCACATCTACGTCGCCGACGAAGACCTCACCACCATGCGCAACTGGCGCGTGCCGTACCTTCGCCGCAACATCGGGTGCGTCTTCCAGGACTTCAAGCTGCTGCCGAACAAGACGGTCTTCGAGAACGTCGCCTTCGCGCTCGAGGTCATCGGCAAGTCGAAGCACGTGGTGAAGACGCAGGTCCCCGAGGTGCTGCGCCTGGTGGGACTGCAGGACAAGTTCAAGAAGCTTCCCGACCAGCTTTCCGGCGGCGAGCAGCAGCGCGTGTCCATCGCGCGCGCGATCGTGAACCGCCCGCCGCTGCTGATCTGCGACGAGCCCACCGGAAACCTCGACCCGCAGACGTCCCGCGGCATCATGGACCTGCTCGAGCGGATCAACCGCACCGGAACCACCATCCTGGTGGCCACGCACGACCGCGAGATGGTGGACAACATGAGAAGGCGCGTCATCGCCTTGGACCGCGGCCACCTCACCCGCGACCAGGACAGGGGGGTGTACGGCTTCGATGTCTAGCTTCGGTTACTTCATCAAGGAGTCGCTGCAGGGCTTCGTGCGGAACTTCTCCACGGCCCTCGGCTCCATCATCACCATATTCCTGTCGCTTCTGGTCATCGGGGTGTTCCTGGTGGGCGGCGCGATGCTCGACAACCTCATCACGTCGGTGGAAAGCGAGGTGTCCATCACGGCCTACGTCAACGACGACGCCGAGCAGGACTCCATCGACCGCGTGATGGACGACGTCAGGAAGCTCGACGGCGTATCGTCCGTGGAATTCACCACCAAGGACCAGGCGCTAGAGAACTTCAAGAGCTCCATGACCTCCAACCCCGAAATCATCGACCAGCTTGACGGCACGAACCCGCTGCCTGCGTCCATCGACGTCGAGCTTTCCGACCCGCAGATGGTGCAGACTGTGGCCGGCGAGATCGAGAACAACGCGATCTACCGCACGATATGCGAGGACTCCAACAACGTCGGCGACTCCATCAAGTACGGGCAGGGCACCGTCGAGAGGCTCTTCCAGCTGACCAACTACGTCCGCTACATCGGGGCCGCCCTCGTCGTGCTGCTCATCTTCATCGCGTTGGTGTTCATCAACAACACCATCCGCCTGGCCATCCTGGCGCGCCGCAAGGAAATCGCCATCATGCGCCTGGTGGGCGCATCCAACGGGTTCATCCGCGGGCCGTTCTTGATGGAGGGCGCCATCCATTCGCTCATCGGCGGCCTGCTTGCAGTGCTCGTCATACAGCTGCTGCGCATGTTCGCCATCCCGCAGCTCGAGTCGGCCATCCGCTTCCTCAACTTCTCGGTCGACGGCACCACGTATCTGCTCATCTACGTCGTCCTCATAGTGGCGGGCCTTGTCATCGGCCTCATCGGCTCGGCCATCGCCATGAGGCGCTACCTCAAGGTCTAGCCCGGCTTGCGGCGCCCCTTCGCGGGCGCTGCGCCTTGGAAGTCGACTAGGGTTGCGATGACGGACAGCAGGAGGCAGAACGCGGCGAGGATGAAGCGTGCCGCCATGTCGGGGCGCGAGTACGTCCGGAACAAGAGGATAGCGTTCTGGATGGTGGTGTTCCTCGCCGTGGTCGCCGCGTTCGTCGCGGGCTTCCTCGCGAGGTCCAACATCCCGCTGATGTCGTCTTTGGGGTTCGTGACCGAAGAGGCCCCCGCGTCCAGCGCGACGTCGCCCAACTCCGCCAAGCTGAAGACCACCTACGATTCGCTGTCCATGCGCATATCCGAGGTGGAGGACATGCTCGCCTCGTACAGCTTCGACGACGTGCACCTGCAGGAGGCCACCGATTCCATGCTCACCGAGCTGATGGCCTCGACCGAAGACCCCTACGCCGCCTACTACAACCCCGAGCGCTACGAGGAGCACATGCTCGAGAGCGCCGACAAGACGTTCTCGGGGGTCGGCGTGCTGTTCGGGGACTACAACGGACGCGCCTACGCCATAGACGTGCTGGAAGGGTCGGAGGCCCAGGCGGAAGGCGTCCAGCAGGGCGACTTCGTGGTGGCCATAGACGGCGACTCCAGCCATACGTGGTCGGCCACCGAGGTGATCGGGGCGCTGTCCCGCGACGACGGCGAGAGCGTGGTCATCACCTGGATGCACCCCATAAGCCTGGACGCCATGACCGGCGAGGACTTCATCACGACGCTGGTCTGCCGCAGCTACGACGTGCAGAACGTGACCTACGAGATGGTCGACGGCGTCGGCTACATCAAGCTGCGCCAGATCACCGGCAACGCCTGCCAGCTCGTGAAGGCCGCCGTGGAAGACCTGGCGGCGCAGGGCGCACTGGCATACGTGCTGGACATCACCGACAACCCCGGCGGCTACCTCACGCAGTCGCTTGACATCGCCAGCCTCTTCGTGCAAAGCGGCGTGCTGGTGGGAATCGAGACCTTGGACGGCACGAGCACCAGGGCCGCGTCGGGGTCGACCACGACGCTTGCACCGCTCGTGGTGATGATGAACGGCTACACCTCGGGCGTCGCCGAGGTACTCGCTGCCGCGCTGCAGGACAACAACCGCGCCACCACCGTCGGCCAGACCACCACCGGCAAGGGGTCGGTGCAGGTGATCAGGGAGCTTTCCTTCGGAGGCGCCATACGCTACACCGCCGCCTACTACCTCACCCCGCTGGGGCATGAGATCAACGGCGTGGGCGTGGTGCCCGGCATCGAGGTGGCGAACCCCGAAGGCGCCGAGGAGAACTTCCAGCTGCAGGTGGCGCTCGACACCGCAAGGTCGCTGATAGGCGAGTAGGGTCCCATGGCGCGACCGAAACGCAAGTCCAGGAAGCATTCCACGAGAGGGAAGGCGAAGTCCTTCCCGCGCGGCACTTTCGAGGCGAACGGCCGCGGCTTCGGCTTCGTGAAGACGTCCGACGGCGAGTTCTTCGTCCCCGAGTCGAAGACGCGCGACGCGATGGACGGCGACGTGGTGGAGGTGGCCCCGCTGCATGTCTCCGACAGGAAGAAGGCCCCGGGCGAGAAGTCGTCGGCTCCCGGGAAGCGTGGTATGGGCAGGCATCCCCGCGGCGGCAAGCGCGAGGAGGCGCGCGTCGTGCGAGTGGTCGAGCGTGCGCGCAGCGAGCTGATAGGGCGCTACGAGGTAGCGGAGCCCTTCGGGATCGTCGTCCCGGACGACCCGCGCATCAAACACGACGTGTTCACCCTTCGCGAGAAGTCCCCCGACGTTCCCGACGGAGCGCTGGTGCGCGTGCGCATATTGGAATACCCCACGCGCAAGAGCGCGGCGACCGGCGAGGTCGTCGAGGTGTTTGACGAGGCCGCGGGCGCAGACGTCGCCATCGAGCGCGTGATCGCCCGCTACAACCTGGACACCTGCTTCTCCGACGCTGCGATGGCCGAGGCCGATGCGGCCGTGCTCGACGTCGAAGGCGCGCTCGCTTCGGGATACAGGGACGTCCGCGACAGATTCACGTTCACGATCGACCCGACCGACGCGAAGGACTTCGACGACGCGCTGAGCATCGAGCAGACCGGTGCGGGCGAGTGGCGCCTGGGCGTGCACATCGCCGACGTGTCGGCCTATGTGGAATGGGCCTCGTCCATCGACCTTGACGCACGCAGGCGCGCCACCAGCACCTACCTTGCCGACAGGGTGGTCCCCATGCTTCCTCCGAAGCTGTCCGAGAACCTGTGCTCGCTGCGCCCGGGGGAGGACAGGCTCTGCATGACGGCCGACCTCGTGGTCGACTCGCATGCGAACCTGCTCGAATGTGACCTTTACCCCGCCGTCATGCGCTCCGACGCGCGGCTTACCTACGACCAGGCGCAGATGATGCTCGACGAGGAGGCGCATTCCCCATCTGGCGACCCGCTGGCCGCAAGGCTTGTGCGGCTGTCGGCGCTCGCGAAGGAGCGCCAGCGCAACCGTGAGGCTGCGGGAGGCATCGAGTTTTGCACCAAGGAGGCCAAGGTGATGCTGTCCTCCGACGGCAAGCCGACGGGAATACTCGTGCGAGAGAAGACCGACGCCACCGAGCTGGTGGAGGAGGCGATGATATTCGCCAACGAGGCCGTCGCCACCTACCTGGAGGAGCGGGATGCGCCTTGCGCCTACCGCGACCACGAGCCTCCTGCCGCAGACTCGTTGGCGGCGCTGATTCCCACCTTGCAGGAATTCAAGTGGTTCACCACCGAGATGGCCGAAGACCTTCCCTCGGGCAATCCCCACGTCATCCAGCACGTCCTTGACGAGTGCGCGGGAAGGGTGGAAGACGAGATGGTCACCATGCTGATGCTTCGCGCGATGATGCGGGCGTCTTACTCGCCGTCGAACGAGGGGCACTACGGGTTGGGGCTTCGTGCCTACTGCCACTTTACGAGCCCCATACGCAGGTATCCTGACCTGATGGTGCACCGAATGCTGAAGTGGGCGCTAGGCTTCGCGCAACCCGACATGGCCGGGCAGCGGAAGGCGCTGAAGTGGCTGTGCGAGCATTCCTCCGAGATGGAGCGGAACGCCGAGGCGGCGTCGTACGACTCGCAGAAGGCGAAGATGGTGGAGTACATGGCCCCCTTCGTGGGGGAGGAGTTCGACGCCGTGGTATCCGGCGTGGTTTCGTACGGGCTGTACGTGCGGCTCGAGAACTGCGTCGAGGGGCTCGTGCCCGTGCGGTCGCTCGGCGACGAGTACTTCGCCTACAACGAGGCCAGGCATGCGCTGCGCGGCGTGGAATCGAACGACACCTACCGGCTTGGCCAGCGCGTGCGAGTCAAGCTCGTCGAGGCCAACACCGACCTTTCCCAGCTGGACTTCCATCTTGTCTAGTCGAACAGGAGGTCCTCCAGGTCGTCGCGGGTGAGGCTGGAAAGCGACGACAGCGACGTCTTCCCGATGACCGACCCGGCCAATTCCGACTTCGCCTCCTGCAGGCGCAGGATGCGTTCCTCTATGGTGCCCTTCGCTATGACCTTGTAGACGCTCACCATCTGGCGCTGCCCGATGCGGTGGGCGCGGTCGGTGGCCTGGTCGATGGCCGCCGAGTTCCACCAAGGGTCGGCATGTATCACCACCGACGCTCCGATGAGGTTCAGCCCAGTCCCGCCGGCCTTCAGCGACACGAGGAAGACGGGCACGTCGTCCTCGTTGAACGCGTTGACAAGGTGCATGCGCTCGCGCTTGGGGGTTGCGCCCGTTATCTCGTAATAGGCCACGCCTTCGACGTCCAGCCGCCTCTTCAGCATGTCCAGATAGCTCGTGAACTGCGAGAACACGAGCGCCTTCTTGCCCGCGTCGCGCGCCTCGGCCACGAGCTCGAGTATCGCCTCGGTCTTCGACGAGCCCTGCGTGTACGACTCGTACAGAAGCGACGGCTCCAACGCCACCTGGCGCAGCCGCATGAGTTCGGCCAGAACGTCCACCCTGATCCCGGCCCCGGCGACGCGCCCGGTTTCGGTGCGCCTGGTCTTGCGGGATTCCTTCCTCTGGACCAGAAGGTCTTCGCGCAGGCGCTGCTCGTGGGCGTCGTAGAGCTTGCGCTGCTCGCCGGACAGGGCGACCATGACCACGTTCTCCTGCTTGTCTGGAAGCTCCTTCAGCACGTCCTGCTTCAGTCTGCGCAGCACGAAGGGGGCGATCAGCGACTGGAAGCGCCGAGCCACGTCCTCGTCGCCGCCTATGATGTCGGCTTCGAAACGGCGCCTGAACTGGGCGTAGGTCCCCAAGAAGCCCGGCATGAGGAAGTCGAAGATGGACCATATCTCGGACAGGCGGTTCTCTATGGGCGTGCCCGTCAGCGCGAAGCGGGCCTCGGCGTGCAGCCTTTTCACGGCCCTGGTCGTCTTCGTGGCATGGTTCTTTATGAACTGCGCCTCGTCCAGCACGCATGCGGAGTACTCGCAGGCCTGGAAGGCCTCGGAGTCCATGCGCACCGCGTCGTACGAGGCCACGAACACGTCGACGCCCTCCTGCGCGCGCTTCTTGCGCCTTTGGGTGCGGTCGCCGTCTATGGCGCAGACCGACATCGACGGCGCGAACCTGCCGAACTCCTCCACCCAGTTGTACACCAGCGACGCGGGGCACACGACGAGCGCGGGCCCCTTCGCTGCGCCCTCGTCGCGCGCAGACAGCAGGTATGCGATCATCTGGAGCGTCTTGCCCAGGCCCATCTCGTCGGCGAGTATGCCCCCGAAGCCTATCGACGCCAGCTTCTTAAGCCACCTGAAGCCGTCCACCTGGTAGGGGCGCAGGCCCATGGCGAGCCCTGCAGGAGGGGCGTAGCCGTACAGCGACTCGTTCTCGAACCTGTCTATGTAGTCCTCGAACGACCTGTCCCGCGTGGCCTCGGCGTATTCGCGGTCGAGGAAGAACGCGGCGTACGTCGGAAGCTCCACCGAGCCCGATGCAAGGTCCTGCGGCCTGATGCCAAGGTCGCGCGCCATGCGCTCGAGGTGCGCCAGGTCCATGTCGGCCAGCGACGCCAGCGTGCCGTCCTTGAGGCGGTGGAACCTCTTCCGCTTCTGGTATGCCGAAAGCAGCGCGGCGAGCTCTTCCTTCGACACGTCTGTGGAATGCACGTCCATGTCGATGAGGTTGCCTGCCAGCGACAGCCCCACCTGCACGCGCACGCGCTTGTCGGTGACGAGCCTGTCGAAGTCGGGAGTCGTGTACACGTCCCCGGCGGCCTGGAAGCGG
>CBCTKQ010000064.1:0-9201 GCA_965147515.1 uncultured Eggerthellaceae bacterium
CGGTCTCTGCCTTTGATCCGCAGAAGCTGACTTCCTCGGCAACTATCTCAAACGAAGGCCTGACGCCTGGCCATTTTCGGGTACCTTTTTCGGCACAAGGCGGCGTTGCTCGTCGTGTTCGCGCTGCTCGTCTGCCAGGCGGCCTGCGACCTTGCACTTCCCGCCTACACCTCGCAGATAGTCGACGTAGGCATACAGCAGTCGGGAGTCGAGCGCGTCACGTGCGAGGTCATGACGCCGCAGACGCACGACCAGGTGGCGTCCATGCTGAAAGGGGCAGACCTCGAGGCTTTCGAGGAATCCTACGACGAAGACGACGGCCTTTTCCGCCTGAACGACCGCGGCAGGTCTCGCCTCGACGAGCTTGACATGATGCTTTCCGCGCCGTTGGTATCCATACATTCCGATGGACTAGACGACGGCGGCAAGGCTTTGCAACCAGGCGGTGGGGACTCGCTTGCCCGGCTGCAGCAGGATTCACAGGGCTCCATTCTGCGTCAGCGGGCCATAAGCGCGTCCATCCAGGAATACGAGGCCGCAGGATACGACCTTACCGGCATGCAGTTCTCGTACCTTGCCAAGGTCGGGGCGCTGATGGCTGCCATTGCGGCGGCGGGGATGGCCGTGTCCATCCTGATATCGCTCGTCGCGTCCAGGACAGGTGCGCGCATAGGGCACGACCTGCGAAGCAGGCTGTTCTCGCGCGTGGTGTCGTTCTCCGACGCAGAGATAGGCAGGTTCTCTGCCACATCCTTGATAACCCGCGGCACGAACGACGTGCAGCTGGTGCAGAACGTGTCCATCATGCTGATGCGCATGGTGCTCTACGCGCCGATCCTTGCGGTTGGGGGAATCGTCATGGTGTTGTCGACCAGCGCCGAGCTTGGCTGGATCGTGGTCGTCGCTACTGTGGTGGTCTTCCTTGTGATCGGCGTGCTGTTCAAGGTCACGATGCCTCGCTTCAAGGTGATGCAGAAGCTCATAGACAAGGTCAACCTCGTCGCCCGGGAGATGCTTACCGGCATGCCCGTGATCCGCGCTTTCGGCCGGCAGTGCCACGAACAGCAACGCTTCGATGCCGCGTCTGAAAGACTCATGCGCACCCAGCTGTTCACGAACCGCGCCATGGCCTTCATGATGCCGGCGATGATGCTCGTCATGAACCTGACGTCGGTCGCCATAGTATGGTTCGGGGGCCTGCAGGTGCAGCAGGGCAGCCTGCAAACAGGCGACCTCATCGCCTTCATAACGTATTCGATGGTCATCATAATGGGCTTCCTCATGATGGGCATGATGACCATCATGCTGCCCAGGGCGAACGTCGCCGCGGAGCGCATCGACGAGGTCATAGGCTGCGAGCCGGTCGTGCGCGACCCCGAACGCCCCCAGGCGTATAGGCCGCCCGAAGGCCTGGGGGCCCGTATAGAGTTCGAGGACGTGAGCTTCTGCTACGAGTCCGACGGAGAATGCGAGGACGTGCTGTCGCATGTCAGCTTCGTCGCAGAGCCTGGGAAGACTCTGGCAATCATAGGCGCAACCGGCTCCGGCAAGTCCACCGTGCTCAAGCTGGTCGAGCGCTTCCACGACGTGCGCCAAGGCTCTATACGAATCGACGGCGTCGACGTGCGTGAAATACCGCAGCGCCAGCTGAGGTCGCAGCTGGGCTATGTGCCGCAGAAGTCGTTCCTGTTCTCGGGGACGATCGCGTCAAACGTGGCCTACGGCTGCGAAGAAGCAGGCGAGGCCCGCGTGAGGAAGGCGCTTGCGGTCGCTCAGGCGGCCGGCTTCGTCGCCGAGAAGCCCGAAGGCCTGTCGTTCGAGGTCTCGCAAGGCGGCACGAACGTCTCGGGCGGCCAGCGGCAGAGGCTTGCTATAGCCAGGGCGGTCGCGATGGAGCCTAGGGCCTTGCTTCTCGACGACTCGTTCTCGGCGCTGGACTACAAGACCGACGCGATGCTTCGCGATGGTCTCAAGAAGGCGCTTCCCGACGCAACCTGCATCGTGGTCGCGCAGAGGATCTCTACCGTAATGGACGCCGACCGGATCGTCGTGCTCGACGAAGGCCGCGTCGCGGGCATCGGCACGCACCGGCAACTTCTCGAGGACTGTCCGCAGTACCTCGAGATAGCCTTGTCGCAGCTTTCCGAAGAGGAGCTTGCACTAGGGGGAGACGCTGCATGAGCGACGACAAGCTCATAGAAGCGAAGGCCAAGGCCCCAAGGCGCGGACCGGGTTCGGCGCATCACGGCCCGGGTGCTGGGATGATGCCCGGCGAGAAGCCCCGCGACTTCAAGGGCACGATGAAGCGCATGCTCGCCTTCATGGGGCAGTTCAAGCTGCAGCTGGTGGTCGTCTTCGTCTTCGCCATAGGGTCGACGGTCTTCAACATAGTCGGACCAAAGGTGCTTTCCGAGGCGACGACAGCGCTGTTCGACGGCCTTGTGGCCCAGGTTGGAGGAACTGGAGGGATAGACTTCGACCTCGTCGGGCGCATCCTGGTGGCGACGCTCGTCCTGTACCTGCTGTCTGCGGCCTGCAGCTGGGCCCAGTCATGGGTGATGAGCTACGTGTCGCAGGAGACGTGCTACAGGCTTCGCGGGGCGATCTCCGAGAAGATAGACAAGCTGCCGTTCGGGTTCTTCGACAAGACCTCCACGGGCGACGTGCTCTCCCGCATCACCAACGACGTCGACACCCTCGGGCAGAGCTTCAACCAGGGCATCACGCAGCTCGTGACGTCGCTAACCACGGTGGTCGGCGTCGTCGTAATGATGCTGACGATCAACTGGGTCATGACGCTCATCGTGCTCGTCATGGTGCCCGTCTCGCTCTTGCTGGTATCCATAGTGGTCAAGCATTCGCAGAAGTACTTCTTCGCCCAGCAGGAGCTGCTCGGCAAGATCAACGGCCAGGTAGAAGAGACCTTCTCGGGGCATGCCGTGGTGAAGGCCTTCGGCCGCGAGGACGAGACGGTCAAGGATTTCGACGCAACGAACGGGCTTCTTAGGGAATCGGCGTGGAAGTCGCAGTTCCTGTCGGGGCTCATGCCGCCCATCATGAGCTTCGTCGGCAACCTGGGCTACGTCGCGGTGGCCATATCGGGCAGCTTCTTCGCCGTGATGGGCGTCATAACAGTCGGCGACATACAGGCGTTCATCCAGTACGTGAAGAACTTCACCCAGCCATTGACGCAGTTGGCGCAGGTTTCGAACGTGCTGCAGCAGCTCGCAGCCGCAGCCGAGCGCATATTCGACTTCCTGGGCGAGGACGAACTGGCCCCCGAGCGTCCCGAAGCCCGCACGTCCGACGTTTCGACCGACGTGGACTTCGACCACGTCCGGTTCGGGTACAAGCCGGACGAGCCGGTCATCCGCGACCTCACGGCCCATATCAAACAGGGCCAGTCCGTCGCCATAGTGGGGCCGACAGGCGCCGGGAAGACCACGTGCGTGAAGCTGCTCATGCGCTTCTACGACGTCGACGCCGGGTGCATCCGCATCGGCGGCAACGATGTGCGCGACTATTCGCGAGGCGACGTTAGGTCGCTTTTCGCGATGGTGCTGCAGGATACCTGGCTGTTTAGCGGCACGATACGCGAGAACATACGCTACGGGAACCTGGACGCCACCGACGAAGAGGTCGTAGAGGCGGCCAAGGAGGCCTGCGCCCATCACTTCATAACCACCCTTCCGGGCGGGTACGACTTCGAGATCGACGAGAGCGCATCGAACGTGTCCGCCGGGCAGCGACAGCTCCTCACCATAGCCAGGGCCATCCTTGCGGACAGGCGCATGCTGATCCTTGACGAGGCGACCTCGTCTGTGGACACGATGACCGAGATGAGGATACAGACGGCCATGGACAACCTGATGAAGGGGCGCACGTCTTTCGTGATCGCGCACCGCCTGTCCACGATACGCGACGCAGACCTGATCCTAGTGGTCGACGGAGGAGACGTCGTCGAGCAGGGAACGCACGACCAGCTTCTTGAGCTTGGCGGGTTCTATGCCGAACTGTATAATTCTCAGTTCAAAGAAAGGTGGACGTGAGCAGGATTGCGCGAAAAGAGATGTACTTCGGCGACGACGCATGCAGCGATGCGGCGTATTCCGAGGTCTGCCCAAGGGGAAGGCTTTTGCCCGACGGCATAGACCGCCTGACCGAGGAGGCCATATGCGCCGAGCGCCTCATGCCTTCCGAAGGCTCGCTTCTTGGCAGCGCCTCCGACGGGAAGGTGGCGGTGGCGGCCTTCGACTTCGACGGAACGTGCTTAAGCGGCTCATCTCCAAAGAAGCTCGTCACCAGCCTCAGCCGGATGAAGCTCCTCTCCTTCTACAAGATACTCCGGGTCGGGCTTTGGGGGCTTGCATACAAGCTGAACCTTCCGAAGGACCCGAATGGCGTGCGCCAGCGCGTTTTCTCGGCCTTTGCGGGATGCCCTGCCATCAACGTGAACGACTTCCTCTGCCGCTTCTATCACGAGCGCATAGCGGGGCTTTACCGCCCAGACGCCGATGCGGCCATGGCGGCGCACCTCGAGGCGGGGCATTGCGTGGTGCTCATATCGGCCAGCTTCGAGCCCATAATCGCCTCAGCGATGGTCGAACATCCCATACCCATAGCCATGGCCACGCGCATGAGCATCGATTCCAACGGCTGCTACACGGGGCAGATCGAGGGCCTTCCGACGGAAGGACCGGGCAAGATAATCGTCCTGCGCAAATTCCTCGACGAGTACTATGGGGAAGGGAAGTGGGAGCTTGGTTGGGCCTATGGCGACCACTATTCCGACCTAGACCTCTTGCAGGCAGCGAAGCATCCCTGCGCCGTCACGCCCGACGCAAAGCTTCTGCGCCACGCAAAGGACTACGGATGGGACGTCCTCGACTGGGCGTGATGGGGGGGGCGTCCCCTGTTCAAAGCCCCATGTGCCGAAAGCGAACGCCCCCTCATACCTGTCTTCAACTATTAAAGCCGTGTGCTTTACGAAAGAATGACGTGAGCGTTGTGGTTCAGATGCGCTTTTTGCGTATGGAACGAATGTTCGCAACAATGCAAGGCCGCGTAATGTAGAATAGCAGCATCGCGGCAACGAACGACGCAAGGCCAGGGAAGGGGGATCTATGACTGACAAGCCTGAGAAGAACTCAAGGAAGAACGACGAGCACAACGAGCCGTCGTACGACTACCTGAAAAGGGCCCAGGAAGCCAACGACTCGGGCGACTTCCTGCTCAGCATGTACCTTTACCTGGCTGCCTTCCAGAAGTCTAACAGCCTCGGAGGCGAACCTACCGAAGCGGCCATATTCGGCTTGAAGCAGGCTTGGGCCATAGCCTGCGCGAACAAGGAACGCCAGCTCGCCGAGTACATCTTCGAGCTGATGGAGCCATACCTGAACGCTGCCGAGATAGAGATGTGCGCCGAGCAGTTGCAGAACCTCACGCTGGACAAGCTCGAGGAGTTCGGCCTCACGCGCGAAGACCTGGAAGACATGGCCCAGATGATAACCGACGACATAATGGGCGACGTCGGCCCCATGGTCAGGCTCGACGGCATCGGGAAGCTCGACGGAATCGGCATAAGGAAGATCCCGCTCGAAACGTCGTCCGGTGCCGACGCATCGCAAGGTCATGACGGCGATTCCACCGACCTTGTGAAATCGCAGACGGCCTCCGACGACTCGTCCGAGCTCGCAGCCATCGAAGGCGAGGTCCAAGAGGCTTTCGCCGACGACGGCGACGCGTTGAACTACGACCGAATCGTCGGCTACGAGTCAACGGTCGAAATAATGCGCGACTTCGGCATCGGGATGAACGACGACCCCAGGTTCCAGCAGCTTGTGGGAATGCTCAACGCGCGACATGGCCTCGAGAAGCGCCCCGCGCCCGACTCCATGCTGTTCAGGGCGCACGCACGCGAGGACGCGAACAGATTCATGATGGCCACGCTCGGCGAACTCGACCTTCCCTCCGTCCATATGCGCATGGAAGAGAACTTCCAGGGCATGCCGGTGCTGTGCATAAGCGCAAGGTCCATAGACATTCCGTCCCCAAGCTCGCTGTCAAGCGTGTTCTCAAAGGGCGGCGTGCTGGTTCTGGAAGACCTGGACCTTTGGGAATCCCCATCCATGGACGCACCGGACGACGGAAGCTCCTTCTTCCTCATGCAGATGACCCGCGGCGCCCGCGAGGCCGTCAACCTCGTGAGAAGCGCGGTAGACAACCCCGAAGTGTTCGTGATCGCAACGGCTTCGATGGAAGGCCCCATAGACGACTTCTTCCTCGACCTGCTCGAACCGCTCTCGCTTGTGGACATCGACTTCCCCAACGACGAGGAACGCAACCTCATCTGGATGGACATCGCCAAGGAGCATCCCTCCATACGCAGCATCAACAGGCGCGACCTGGTCAAGTACTCGGCCAACTTGGCGCGTTACGACATCTACATGGCTGCGCGGGAGGCCATAGAGGAGGCGTACAAGATAGGCCTCATGACCAGGCGTTACCATCCCGTGTCGCGCGACAACATCTTCGACAAGCTTGCCGCATACCAGCCGCTCGATTCAAACGAGTACACCGAGCTGGAAGACGAGGTCGTGCGCGACTTCCAGTCCGATTTGAACCACATCGACGACCTTCTGGGCGACCTGTAGCGAAATTCAGGCCAGGACTGCTACCGGGAACGTTCGATGGGCTTCCTCGACATCGTCCTTTTGGCCATCGGCCTGTCCATGGACGCCTTCGCCGTATCGGTGTGCAAAGGCACCGAGGCGCGCGACATAAACTGGAAGCGCGCCTTGGTCACGGCCTTTGCGTTCGGGTTCTTCCAGGCTGGAATGCCGTTGCTGGGATGGTTTCTCGGGTCTTCCGTACAGTCTTTCATCGAACCCGTTGGCGGCTGGGTGGCGTTTGCCCTCTTGGCGGCCATAGGGGCCAAGATGATATGGAACGCCTTCCATGACGACGCCTGCGAGTGTACGTCGAAGGATAGTCGCGGGCGCTTCCTGACCGAGACGCTCCTTCTCGCGATAGCGACCAGCATCGACGCGTTCGTCGCAGGCATCTCGTTCGCGATGGCCGGCGTTGCAGACATATGGGTGACGGTGCTCGCGATAGGCGCGACCACGTTCGTCCTCTCGCTGGTTGGAACGATCGTGGGAAACAAGTTCGGCGCAAGGTTCGAGAAAGGCGCGACAATCGCCGGCGGCGTATGCCTGATCCTGCTAGGCGCGAAAATCCTCGTCGAGCACTTCCTCGGATAACGGACGAAAGGCCCGCAGGAAGGAATGGCTCCTAAAGCACCGGGTAGCTTCCCAGCACCTTCACCTCGCGCAGCTTGAGCCGCAGGCACGACAGGGCCGTCTGTGCGTCGACGTCGGTGGCACGCCCCTGGAACTCTGCGAAGAACATGTAGTCGCCCAGCTGCTGCTTCAGGGGGCGCGACTGGATCATCGACAGGCTTATGCCTGCGAAGGCGAACTCGCCGAGGATCATGTTCAGCACGCCGGCCTTGTCGGTCTGCATCCAAAGGGCCAGCGACGTCTTGTAGCGGTCGCTCTTCAGCGCGTCGGCGCTGCCTTGGCGCCCGATCAACGCGAAGGCCGTCTGGTTGCCAAGGTGGTCGCCGATGTCCTCGGCAAGCACCTTGCACCCGTGCAGCTCGGCCGCTAGCGTGTTCGCTATCCCCGCAACGCTCGCGTCCTCTGCGGCGCGGCGGGCGCTTTCGGAAGTCGAGGTGGTGGCCACCGTCTCCTTGCCCGGGAACCTTTCGTTAAGGAAGCGGCGGCATTGCGCCAGGCCCTGCGGGTGGGACGCTATGGTCTTGATGCTTTCGAAGGTCGCGTCGGGAGATGCGACCAGGCATTGGCGTATGTCGATGACCTTCTCGGCCAGGATCACCGAAGACGACCTGAACGCGAAGTTGTCCAGCGTGGCCGTGACGGGCCCTTCTATCGAGTTCTCTTTCGCCACCACGCCGTACTTCGACCTTCCCCTGTCCACGGCGTCGAACACTTCGTCGAAGGAGGTGCATTCAACCAGTTGCAGGTCAGCTATCCCCAGTTCTTCGGCGAAGAACATGGCCGCCTTGTGCGTGTAGCTTCCCACAGGTCCCAGGAAGGCTATGGAGTTCTCTATGTCGTTCATCGCATCCATCCAATTCGCTTGATACGGAAAGGAACCATGATAGGAGTTACCGCGGGTCATTGCCAGTTTTATCACAGGCGTCCAAGATGCATGTTACGGGCAAATTAACTCATAACATTTTCGCACCGCTTGCGGCACTTCTATCCATTTTTTCTCCATCGTCGTTTCAATGCTGGCACCCAACCTGCAAAATGTTGCTTGTTTGTAAAAGACGAGGACACCTAGAGGGGGTGTGCAAATGGAAGATCAGGCTACACTGACAGGCGCCATGGACGTTTTGGAGGCGCGCGGTGTGACCCGCAGGGGCTTCATGAAGCTGTGCGCAGGCGTTGCTGCCGCAGCCGGGCTCTCCCAGGTCGCGATCCCGCGAGTCGCCGAGGCGATCGAGAAGTCTGTGATTGGAGCTACTTCCGGTGACCTTTATCCAGCCATCTGGATAGAAGGCGCATCATGCACGGGCTGTACGGAATCGTTCGCCCAGATTGAGACACCAGACGTAGCTTCGGTAGTGCTTGACATCATTTCGCTGAACTACTCGGAAACGCTTTCGGCTGCCGCCGGCCACTCGGTCGAGGAGGCCAAGGAGCAGACGATCGCCGCGGGCAACTACATTCTCATCTACGAGGGTGCGGTGCTCGAGGGCTGGGGCGGTAACGCGCTTCGCGCATCTACCGTCAGCGGCGAGACTTCCATCACCGGCTGCGAGGCCCTGATCGAGGCTGCGGCGAACGCCAATGCCGTCGTCGCCGTCGGATCCTGCGCCGTCAACGGCGGATGGATGGCCGCTACGCCCAATCCTTCGAAGGCGCTGGGCGTGCAGCAGTTCCTTCAGAAGGAAGGAATCGCCACCCCGGTAGTCAACATCCCGGGCTGCCCCGTCAACCCCGAATGGGTCATGTCGGTGCTGGTCGACGTCGTCCTCATGGAGGACCCGTCCCTCATCGAGCTCAACGGCTACAACGAGCCTGCGGCGCTGTTCAACCAGACGATCCACGACAACTGCGAGCGTCGCGGACACTTCGAGAACGGCGAGTTCGTCTACAAGTTCGGCTCCGA
>CBCTKQ010000065.1:0-8929 GCA_965147515.1 uncultured Eggerthellaceae bacterium
GTCAACCTGCGTCCGGTCATGTCGATCCCAGGCGCGGGCGGCCGTTACGACGACGTCGACCTGGTGATAGTCCGCGAGAACACGGAAGACCTGTATGCCGGCATAGAATTCGAGGAAGGTGCGCGCGACACCGAGGAGCTGATCGAGTTCATCGAGGCGCACGGCAAGGGAAGCATTTCCAAGGACTCGGGCATATCCATCAAGCCCATCTCCGTCGGCGCCACGCGCAACATAGTGGAATTCGCGTTCGAATACGCCGAGGCGAACGGCCGCAAGAAGGTCACGGCCGTGCACAAGGCCAACATCATGAAGCATTCCGACGGCCTGTTCCTGCGCGAGGCCCGCGAGGTGGCCAAGCGCTACGAGGGGCACATGGCGTTCGACGACAAGATCGTCGACGCCTTCTGCATGAACATGGTCATGGACCCGTCGCAGTTCGACGTCATCGTGTTCCCCAACCTCTACGGCGACATAGCCAGCGACCTTGCGGCAGGTCTTGTCGGCGGCCTTGGGCTGGCGCCTGGCGCGAACATCGGCAAGGAGTGCGCGGTGTTCGAGGCCGTGCATGGGTCGGCGCCCGACATCGCGGGCAAGAACCTCGCCAACCCCACCGCGCAGATACTGTCTGCTGCCATGATGCTCGACCACCTGGGAGAGCGCGGCGCTGCAAGCCGCATACGCGACGCGGTGCGCGCCGTGTACGCCAAGGGCGAGCACCTTACTGGCGACATCCGCAGGGCTGAAGGCGACGCCGCCCCTGCTTCCTGTACCGAGTTCACGGAAGCCCTCGTGAACGAGCTTTCGTAGCCTAAGGAGACCAAGAATGCGCATCGACCGCACTGAGGCCTTGACCGTGGAAGGCAAGGAATACTCCTACTGTCCGATATCCAAGACCGACGGGGCACAAGAGCTTCCCTATTCCTTGAAGGTGCTGCTCGAGAACGTCCTGCGCAACGCGCGCACCGACGAAGAGGCGCAGGTCATGGCTGCCCGCATCGTCGAGGCCGCCCGTTCGGGCGCCGCCGGCGACGAGGTCGAGTTCTCGCCTGCGCGCGTGTTGTTCCAGGACTTCACGGGAGTTCCCGTGTTCGTGGACTTCGCCGTCATGAGGGAGGCCTGCGCCGACCTGGGCGGCGACCCGGCCAAGATCAACCCGCAGATCCCGTGCGACATGGTGATAGACCACTCAGTCATCGCCGACGCGGCCGGATGCCCGGAAAGCTTGGAGAGGAACACGCAGCTGGAATACCAGCGCAACAGGGAGCGTTACGAGTTCCTGAAGTGGGCGCAGGCGTCGTTCGAGAACGTTCGCATAGTGCCTCCCGGACAGGGCATTTGCCACCAGCTGAACATCGAGCAGTTCGCACAAGTGGTCATGCAGCAGCCGGGTCCTTCGACGGACGGCGCGCCGCTCGTCTACTTCGACACGTTGGTGGGCACCGATTCCCACACGCCGACCGCCAACGGCATCGGCGTTTTAGGCTGGGGCGTCGGCGGCATAGAAGCCGAGGCTGCAGCCCTTGGACAGCCCGTTACCACGCTGGTTCCCCGCGTCGTGGGCATCCGCATGACCGGAAGCCTGGCGCCTGGCGTGGCCGCCATGGACGTGTCTTTGACGCTTGCACAGATTCTGCGCGCCAAGGGAGTGGTCGGGTGCTTCGTCGAATGCTTCGGCCCGGGCGTGGCCGAACTGTCCGCCACCCAGCGGGCATGCATCTCCAACATGACGCCTGAATACGGCTGTACCTGCACCCTGTTCCCGGTGGACAGGCGCACCATCGACTTCCTTCGCCTTACTGGACGCACCGAGCAGCAGACGGCGCTGGTGGAGGCCTATGCAAAGGCGCAGGGCTTCTGGAGCGAAGGCGGGGAAGGCGACGAAGGCCGCAGGTACTCCGAGGTCATCGAGCTTGACCTGTCATCCGTGAAGCCTTCCATATCGGGTCCCTCGCGTCCCCACGACCGTTTCGACGTCGCGGATTCAGGGCGCCGTTTCCGCGAGATCTGCGCGGAACGCGGGCTGGATGGGAGCAACCGCGCCACGGTGGACGTCATGGGGGCCAAGCACGAGCTTGCCGACGGCGCCATCGCCATCGCGGCCGTGACCAGCTGCACCACTGCCACCGACCCGTCGATGATGGTTCAGGCGGGCATCATGGCCCGCAACGCCGCAGAGCGCGGCCTTTCCGCAAAGCCCTGGGTGAAGACCATCCTGGCGCCAGGCAGCCATTCTACCGAGATGCTGCTGCAGGAGGCGGGGCTGCTTCCGCATCTGCAGAAGCTGGGATTCTACACCTGCGGCTTCGGCTGCATGAGCTGCATCGGCAACTCGGGGCCTTTGAGCGAGTCGATGCATGACGCCTCCACGAAGGTGGAGCTGGCCAGCGTGCTTTCGGGCAACCGCAACTTCGAAGGCCGCATATCGCCGGACGTGTCGCAGAACTACCTGACCACGCCGGCACACGTGATAGCCTACGCCATCGCGGGAACCATGGACTTCGACTTCGAGAACGACGCCCTGGGCACCGATACGGACGGCAATCCGGTCTATTTGCGCGACATCGCCCCAGACCAGGCCGAAGTGGACCGCATGGTCGCCGAGCTGGTGGTCCCCGGCCTGTACGACGAAAGGTCCGGGTCGCTATATGGCGGTGACGAGGTATGGCAGGCACTTGATGCCAAGGCCAGCGACACGTTCGATTGGGACGAGGCCTCCACTTACGTGCGCAGGCCGCCCTACTTCGACGGCATGAAGGCCGTCCCCGAAGGCGCACCCGAGGTCAAGGGCGCGGCCGTGCTGGGCATGTTCGGAGACTTCATAACCACCGACCACATATCGCCGGCCGGGGCCATCGCGCCCGACATGCCGGCTGCGGACTACCTGCGAGGTGCCGGGGTCGCAGACGCGGACTTCAACACCTACGGATCGAGGCGCGGGAACCACGAGGTGATGATGCGCGGCACCTTCGCCAACGTGAAGCTGCGAAACGGGCTGGCCGACGGACGTGTGGGCGGCTACACGCGCGATGCCGAAACCGGCGACGTGACCACCATGTTCGACGCCGCGCGGAGATACATCGACGCGGAGGCGCCTTCCATAGTGATCGCGGGCAAGATGTACGGGTCGGGCTCGTCGCGGGATTGGGCAGCGAAGGGGCCGATGCTGCTGGGGGTCAAGGCTGTGATCGCCGAGAGCTTCGAGCGCATCCACCGTTCGAACCTGATAGGCATGGGCATACTTCCCCTTCAGTTCGAAGACGGGCAGAACGCACAAACGCTGGGTCTTGACGGCACCGAGCGCTACACGATCGAGAACGTCACGTTCTCGGACGGGGTTCCCGAAAGCGAGCTTGTAAACGTCGTGGCAACGAAGGACGACGGAACCCAGGTCGAGTTCCGCGCGCTTGTGAGAATAGACACTCCCACGGAAGGCAGATACTACGAAAACGGAGGGATCCTTCAGTACGTGCTGAGGGAACTGGCATAGGAGGAAGCATGGCGAAGTCTGGATTCGAGAGCCTGCTCGAGGCGCTGCGTGCGTCAGGCATGAACACGGACGACATCGGCGGGGGTGCCTCCGCGGGCGCTTCAGGCGCGCAGGATGCGGCATCCGACGGCAGCGCGTCTGGAGGCTCGAAGGCTGGAGGCCGAAAGGGCGGCGGGGGAAGCACCCCGCACCTCGACCTGTCGTTTTTGGACGACGTCCACGGGCCCAAGGGCAAGGGCGGCTGGATTGCGCTCATCGTGGTCGCGGTGTTGGTGATAGCCGCGCTGTACTGGTGGTTCCATCCGGCCATCAGCATCAATTCCGAAAGCCTGTGGTTCACCGTGGGCCTGATCTGCCTGGTCGCGTTCGTGCTCGTCTGGTACAGGCATCAGAGCTACAAGAACGGCAGCGGCAAGATCGAGAAGAGCCCCACCAAGGCGAAGCGCACGAAGTGGCTGGCGTTCATACCCCTGGCCGTCATCGCAGCAGGCCTCCTTGGGGCGCTGTTCTCGAACGCCATAATCCCGGGCAACGCCGAGAAGTACACGAACGTCCTTAAGACCGACACGCTCGAGTTCGCGCAGGACATCCAAGAGGTAGACTACAACCAGATTCCCGTCATCGACCGCGAGTCGGCCATACAGATCGGCGACCGCGAGATGGGCTCCATCCCTGAGTACGTCAGCCAGTTCGAGATATCGTCGCTGTACAGCCAGATCAACTACAAGGGCGCGCCCGTGCGCGTAAGCCCGCTGGGTTACGCCGACCTGTTCAAGTGGTTCACAAACCGCGAAGGCGGCATCCCCGCGTACTCGCTGGTCAACATGACCACCCAGGACGCCGAGATCGTGCGCCTTGGCGACAGCCCCATCTACTACTCGCAGAGCGAGCCCCTGGCGCGCAACATCGACCGCTACGTGCAGTTGAAGTACCCGTTCTACATATTCGACGAGTTCTCCTTCGAGATAGACGAGGACGGCCATGCCTGGTGGATCTGTCCCGTGCGCACGTTCACCATCGGCCTGTTCGGCGGCTACACCATCGACCGCGTGATCCTCTGCGACGCCACCACGGGCGAGTGCACCGAGATGGCCATAGGTGACGTACCCGAGTGGGTGGACCGCGTGTTCCCGGCCGAGCTGCTGATCGAGCAGTACAACTGGTACGGTTCGTACCTCAACGGGTGGCTGAACTCGTTCCTGGGCCAGGAAGGCGTCGTGCGCACCACGCCCGGAACCGACGGAACGGCCGGCTACAACTACATCGCCAAGGACGACGACGTGTGGGTCTATACCGGCGTCACGTCTGCCACTGCCGACAACTCCATCATCGGGTTCGTGCTCATGAACCAGCGCACGCAGGAGTCGCACTTCTACAGCGTGTCCGGCGCGACGGAGGCCTCGGCGATGAATTCCGCCGAAGGCCAGGTGCAGAACCTGCGCTACACGGCCAGCTTCCCCTTGTTGATAAACGTGGCCAACCAGCCGACGTACTTCATGGCGCTGAAGGACGCCACGGCGCTTCCCAAGAAGTTCGCCATGATCGACATACAGCGCTACCAGAACGTGGCGGTGGGAGACACGGTCGCCGACACGCAGACGGCCTACGAGGCGCTGCTTGCCACGAACGGGGTGTTGACGAACGAGACCGACCTCACGGACGTTGAGCAGCTGACGGGCACCATCGAGAACATGGCGCAGACGGTCATAGACGGCAACTCTCACTTCTACCTGACGATCGCCGGGCAGGAGGGCATGTTTGACTTCGCGTTGCCAGGGTTGCTGGAGGTGGTCACTTACAAGGTGGGCGACCAGATCACGTTCACGTACTTGAAGGCCGAGGGGTCGAACCAGGTCTACTCGATCATAGGGCCAGATGGCGAGAAGATCGCCACCGCATCGGGAGAGAGCAACGAACAGGAGCAGCAGGTCGACCAGGACGCCATGCAGGAGGCGTCCTCGGCGTAAAGCTGTTCGTGTTGCCCAATATGCTTGATGCCTTCCGGGAGTTCGTATAGAATAAACAGGCTTTAGCAGTACGTTCCGCTTAAGACAGCAGGCACCGAAAGGTTTAATCGCAGGAATCTGCGGCCCGCCGAGGTGGTTGGCTATTTGAATTCGTCGACCCCTGCCGTCTTGTGCGCGGCGGGGGTCGTTCCTTTTCAAGCAGCGGCCCAAGCCCAAGTGGCGGAACCCGAGGCTTGAAAAGGAGGTGTGAAAATGCCCAATGCTGAAAACGTAGAGATGCTTGCGAACATCAAGTCGGACATCGAGAACGCCGGCGCGATGTGGGTTGTGGACTACCGTGGCCTCACCGTGAAGCAGATCCAGGAGCTTCGTCGCGCGATCCGCGGCGCCGACGCTTCCATGAAGGTCTACAAGAACACCATCATGCATCTCGCTCTCAAGGAAACCGACAGCCCCGACATGGACGAGGTGCTGGCGGGCCCTTCCGCGTTCGTGTTCACCGGGGAGGACCCGGTCGCATCGGCCAAGGTGCTGCGCGACTTCGCGAAGGACAACGAGAACCTTGAGATCAAGGGAGGCATGATGGACGGCGCGTTCCTCGACGTCACCCAGGTGCAAGCAGTCGCATCGCTGCCTTCCCGCGAAGAGCTTATCGCGAAGCTCCTCGGCTCCATTTCGAACCCGCTGGTCAAGACCGTGCGCGTTCTCAACGGCCCGATGGAGGCGTTCGCCCGCGTGCTCGGAGCGATCGAGGGACAGAAGGAAGCCGCCTAGCGGCCTAAGGTTTTTGATAACTACAGGCGGCCGGGTGGCCGCATGACAGAAAGGTTTTGAAATGGCTGTAACCAAGGACGAAATCATCGAGGCTCTTAAGGAAATGCCCGCGCTCGAGCTCTCCGAGCTCGTGAAGGAGCTTGAGGAGGTCTTCGGCGTGAGCGCTGCCGCTCCCGTGGCCGTGGCTGCTGCTCCTGCTGCTGGTGGCGAAGCTGCTGCCGGCGGTGCCGACAAGACCGACTTCGACGTCGTTCTCGAGGGCTTCGGCGACAACAAGATCGCCGTCATCAAGGTCGTCCGCGAGATCACCGGCTTGGGCCTGAAGGAGGCCAAGGAGGCCGTCGAGGGCGTTCCGACCCCCGTCGCCGAGGGCGTCAACCAGGAGAAGGCCGACGAGATCAAGGGCAAGCTGGAGGAAGCCGGCGCTGCCGTCACCGTCAAGTAGACAATTTCGTTATCTACACGCTGCGAAGCCCCGGATGCAACTGCATTCGGGGCTTTTCGTTTATGGGAAACCGCTGGATGCCCAACCGAATCCGCATTCCGCTGCTCGTGGATGGCTGCGTCAGGGGACGTTGCAGCAGTTAGAATGAGGTCATGGAATTCACGGGGGAATATCTTGAGCGGAACAGCCGGACGGCCAGGATGATTGGCGACGATGGCCTGGAACGGCTTACGCGGGCGCGCGTGGCGGTGTTCGGATTGGGCGGCGTCGGATCCGCCTGCGCGGAATCGCTCGTGCGGGGCGGCGTGGGAAGCTTCCTGTTCGTCGACAAGGACGTAGTGGAGCCTAGCAACCTCAACAGGCAGGCCGTCGCGTTCCTCAGCACCATGGGCCGTCCCAAAGCCGAGGTCATGCGAGCGATGGCGCTGGACATCAACCCCGACGCGCAGGTGGACGCCCTGCAGGAGTTCGTGAACGCCGACAACATCGACGAGCTGCTGGGCGCGTTCCCCAAGCCCGATTTCGTCGTGGACGCCTTAGACACGCTGTCGGTGAAGGCCGAACTGATGGAGTACGCCGCCCGCAACGGCATACGGATCGTTTCGGCCATGGGCGGCGCTAACAAGACCGACCCGACGTTGCTGGAGTTCGCAGATCTTTCCGAAACGCGCATATGCCCGCTGTGTCGAGAGATGCGCAAGATTGCACGCGACCGTGGGATAGAGGGCGTCACCGTGCTCTTCTCGCCCGAGGTTCCCGTGAAGGTGCCTGCAAAGGAAGGTGCCGAGCGTCATGAGAAGACCGAGCTCGGCACCTTGTCGTACTTCCCGCCGACCATGGGGTTGATGATCGCCGGGTATGTCATCCGGGAGCTTCTGGCCTAGCTGTGACCGGAGGCTCGACCGGTTGTAACGCTAGTTCTTCCCCAGGATCTTCAACGCATCGTCGCGCAGCTGGCGGCCGGTAAGCGCACCCGGGTCCTTCTCGATGGCCTTGGGCTCCAGGTGGTCGAACGTGCACAGCTCGCGGAACTCGTGCACGTGCTCGGGCAGCGTGACCAGGATCACCGGCTCGGTGTTGTGCAGCAGCAGTTCGTCGTTCAGCACCTTGTCGACGTAGCGGAAGAACTTCTTCGTCTCCTCCTTGGTCACGTCGTTGCGCGACTTGTGGTCGTGGAACGGGGACATGTGGTCTTCCAGGCTGAAGTAGTCAAGCGGGGCCTTCCAGCCGTCGTACTCGGGGTAGGTCTGGGTGAGGTAGTGCTTCACGTCGTCGGGGAACTTGACGTAGCGCACGCTGGTCTCGTCGCCTTCCAAAAGCGCGAAGAAGTCAGAGCTTAGAAGCAGCAGCTTGTAGTGCGCCGCCTGGTCGCGCTCGGCTTCGGACACAAGGCCCGACATGTCGTACTTGTCGCCGACGACCACCTTGGGCTCGGGCTTCTCGTCCATGTTGTACACGAAGCAGTCGTCGTTGTTCACAAGGAAGGCCAGGCCGGCCTTCGCCTCCAGCCACAGCGGCATGTCCTCGTGGGCCTGGATGTATTCCAGCTTCTCGACGATGCCCTTCGTGGCGTCCTTGCCCCAGTTCTTCTGGAGGTCCTTGATGGCCTCGTTAGACAGGTTCTTGAACTCTATGCGGTCCCAATCGCTGCGGCGGCCTTCGCGCTCGTCGCGCTGTATGGGGAGGTAGATGGTGACCACAGGCGGGGTCTGTGCCTTGAACTCGGAGGGGTCGAGCTCTTGCCCCTCGTAAATATGCTCTGCCAGCTCGCGCATTTCCGACTTTCTCATTGTGGGCCTCCTTGTTCGGTCGATCTTCCCCAAGGATATAGCCCGCTCAATCCGGCGCTGTGCGCTGGAATGCTTTGTTTACCCGAGGTTGCCGAAAGGTTGCAATTGGAAGAGGGGGGGGGCGTGGCAGAGGCCGGGTCTTTTGGCACGCCCCGTCGTCTTTAGCGCTTCACGCGCATGGCGCGCATGGCGTTCAGTATGGCGAGAACGGCGACCCCGACGTCGGCGAACACCGCCATCCACATGTTCGCTATGCCGAAGGCGGCAAGCACCAGGACGGCGAACTTCACGCCCAGGGCGAACACTATGTTCTGCCACACGATTCGCATTGTGCGCTTGGCGAGACGCACGGCGCGCGCCACCTGGGTAGGTCGGTCGTCCATCAGAACGACGTCGGCCGCCTCTATCGCCGCGTCGGACCCCAACGCCCCCATGGCGATGCCCACGTCGGCGCGCGTGAGCACGG
>CBCTKQ010000066.1:0-8603 GCA_965147515.1 uncultured Eggerthellaceae bacterium
CAGACCCGTCCCCTGTTCCAAATGAACGAAAAACACGTCCCCTGTTCAAAGCGCCCCCGACGCAACGCATGCTTATGCGGGCTCGTAGTACACGTCGAGCACGATGGGCATCACATCGCTGCTGTCGACGTGGTATTCCTCGTAACCAGTTTCCTCGTTGTATACGGATTCTCCCGGAAGCGTGACAACGTTCATTCCACCAAGCCCCGTGCTTGAAAAGAGCGATGCGAGGTATGCGATCTCGTTCGGACCTAGGTTGGTGATGGAGTAGCTGCTCACGCTGTCGACTACGTCCATCACTGTCTGCGGGTTGTTCTTCACCATTTCCAGCAGCTTCTTGACGTACTCGCTCACGAACTGCTTCTGCCGTTCAAGGCGCTTTCCGGCGCTCCAAGCCTCATGGGTGTCGCGCTCAGTCACGTAAAGCCTGGCAGATTCTCCCCTAAGGTCGAGCCGCTCTCCCTCTTTCATGTCGGTCTTGGGGACATCCTCAATCGATTCCAACTGCACCCCGTCAACAGCATCCGCCAAGGCGCCGATTCCATTGATGTCCAGCAGGAAGAAGTAGTCAAGCGGAACGTTGAGCAACAAATGGGACACCACGTCGCACATGCGCTTCGCCGAATGCTCGAAGTCCGACCCGTAGGCGAATGCCGCAGCGATTTGCATCGTGACCGTGTCTGCGTATTCGTCGGAATGGTCATAAGTTCTCTGCACGTCAACCATGGTATCCCTCGGAATGTAAATCAAGGTCGTTTCGCCGGTGTCCGTGTCGATTGCGGCAACCATTATGAAATCAGCCTGCCCGTTTAGCTCTTCCGTCTGACGCCCGTCGCGACCGAGCAGAAGAATGGACGTCATTCCTGCCTTCTGAACGTATTTGCTTCCGTCGGAAATGACGGTCTTGCCTCCATCCGAGGTCGCAAGGCCTTCTGGTACGTTCAGCGAGAACCCTCGCAGCAGGTTTCCCTTCCCCATGATGGTAACCGCCGCAAAGGCGCCTCCCGCAGCCAAGGCCAGGCAACAGGCCGCAGTCACGCAAACAGCAACCGCCTTGGCTACGCGCTTGCGGCGCTTTCGTGCGGTCTTTTCCTTCGATATGTGCTTACCATGAAGCAAGTGGCTCCTATGCGGCTCAATGCAGTTTGCAAACCGCCTGCCTATGCCGCTGTTCACCGATGGGCTTTCAAGGATACGGGAGCAAAGCCCCACCCTCGACGGCTGAAGCCGCCTGCTGCATGAGGGTGAGGCCATGCTCCCCACCTTGCCGAAGACCAACCGAGCGGCAGGGGCTGGAAAAGACGTCACAGGACCGGCAAGGATCTTTTTGCCAAAAGAAAGGAATGGCTGGCCCGTGACGCCTTGTTCAGCTCCTGCCCCCTAATCGGTCGGGTTTCCCAGGCAGAGATTTCGGTTACTCGGCGTCCGGCATCGCGTCGAGCTCTTCCTGCGTTATTTCGTGCTCCTCCACTACTCCGCTGTCGTCGTCGATGTCGACGTCCTCCGTGCTTTCGGCGTCCTTGAGAACGGCCACCAACAGGTAGCGGGCATTGTTGTTGGCAGGCTGCGTGCACGTGCTGAGAATCAGCAGCTTGTCCTTGTCGGGGTTCAGCTCCGACTCCAGCTTCCTGACGTTCTTGTTGATGGAACTCGGGTCTTGCACCATCTTGAAGAAGTCGGCACGCACCTGTGGATCGTTCATATCGTTCGCCATCAAGATGTGGCTGTTGTCGTATTCGAACGCCGACACCACTTCGTATTCCAGGCGCTCTTCGGGCGTATAGATATAGAAGGTCGGATGCTCCTCGAAGAACGTCTCGTCCTCGAAGTTGTGCAACGTGGTGAACATCGTGTCGGCCTGCTCGAAGGTGTGGCCGTAAACCAGAGTCACAGGGTCTTCCTCGAAGTCCTTGGTGTTGTACCCAACCTGCGTGTACAGCGTGCCGTTCACCTCCGGCTCGCCGTCGATGTTGCGCATCAAGTAGTAGTCGTCAACCAGCGGATGCTGCAGGAGTGGATAGTCGACGTTGGTGTCTTCCACCTGCAACCAGGCATACACGTCAGGGTTGCGGCCGATCCACTCGTCCCAATCGACGGGGTTCACAAGCTCGCCGGCGTCGTTGTACTTCGTGTCCGAGAACGACAGCATCGTCTCGTCCTGGGCCTCGCCGGCTTCGTTGTTGCCCGAAAGGCCCATCCCTACCCCCACGACAACGACCGCAGCCACCACGACGGCAGCGATGCCTATGGCCAAGGGCTTTCTAGGCTTCTTCTTCGCAGCGGCGTGGCTGTGCGGCTTATGGGCTTCCTTCGGCTTCGCTTCACCGTCAGGCTTGTCCTCGCTTTTTGCATCTGCTTTCGTATCGACGTCGCCCAAAGGCTTCGCGTCGCCCTTGATGGCCTTCGGTGGCTTTGCCTCGCCTTTGATGTCCTTCGATGAAGCGTCCTTCTCGGAAGCTTCCGCACTTTCCTGCATCGGTTTGGCGTCTTGAGGATTCGCAGGAGGAATCTTCCGGACCTTGGATTGGCCCGGATCCTTGCCGATCGAGGCCTTTCCATCGGAAGACTTCCTGTAGGTAGGCTTCTTCTTGCCGTTGTGGTCGTTATTGGAGCTAGCGGCCAATTTCATCCTTCCTTTCGAGGGACATCGAATGCGATGCCCGTCGCCTTCTGGTAGCATTCGGCGTGTTGGCACGCCATCGGCGCATTCGTTCGACGAGCACAGGCATCAAGACAAGAAAGGGGAGCCGCTACAGCTCCCCTTCCACATGAAATCGCGAATTCATGCATCTTTTATGCTGTGTTCAAAACGAATAAGGGGTGATTAGCAACCCGTCTTGGGGGAAGTGCCCTTGTCGGTGGCGTTGCCAAGGACGTTCAGAGCCTTCTCGAAGTCGGCCTGCTGGACGCCATTCTCAGGCACAACGCCTGCCGGCAGTCCACCGCTGCAGTCAACGAGGGTCCAGACGCAGAAGCCGTCCTTCTCGATCTTGATGCAGCCGTTCTTGTCGACGACCAGGGTCTTCTGGATGGTCTTGCCGTTCTCGTCGAGGATGAGAGCAGTCACGGTGTGGCCAGCATACATAGCCTTGTCGAGGACGATAGTGACGGTCATGCCACCAACGTTGTCGCCCTGCAGCTCGAAGGTGTTGATGACCTCGTTGCCGTTGATGTTGGCGAAGTTGCCGACGGCCTTGTTGTAGGCCTTGGCGGCGTCGGTCCAAGCCTTGGTGGCGTCGGTGCCGGCCTTGGCGATCTCAGCGTTGATCGCATCGATCTGAGCCTGAATAGCACGCTGGTCCTGCGGAGTGACAGCAACCGCGAGCTGAACGTTAAGCGCGTCCAGCTTGGCCTTGTTGTCCTCGGTCGCCTTGGCAACAGCTTTGTCGGCCGCCGCAGCACCCTTGTCGGTCGCATAGGCGAATGCGTTGGCCTGCGAATCCTCCACCGTGGTGCCGAAGTTGTTGGCATACACGTTGGACGTGTTGCCGTTGATTATGACCTTGTTCATGCCGTTGCCGTTGGCAGACGTGTCGATGACGGACTCAGCGTTCGGCACCACCGTGTCAGCCTCGACGCTGTCTGCGGCAAAGGCTGCTGCAGGCATCGCCATAGCAAGCGCGAAGGCAGCGAATGCTGCTGCAAATTTCTTCTTCATGCCAAAAATTCCTTTCCTTTGGTTTTCGTACCCTTTTCGCATAAGATGCACGAACACATGCAGATACCACTCTAGTCATTGAAAAAAAAATCAAGTTTTTGCCGAAAGTTTTTTGAACGCCACTCGCACACGCGCCAGAGCGCACCATTTCTCGCCTACGGAGTTGTGGGGCTCTTGCTGGCGATATTCTGCTTTTTTGAAACTCGGGGTCTTATATCGCCCCAGAATTGTGGAGACGTTTTCTCATGCGCCGTTTGCCGACATTTTCCCTACTCTTCTATATGCACGTGACGGTCGGCGCCGATGGTCATGCGTCCTTCGGCAATCTGGCGCAGGACGCGCGGGTACAGCACGTGCTCGACGGCATGTATCGCCGTCTCCAACTCGTCCAGCGACATGCCTTCCTCTATGTGCACCGGAACCTGGGCGACTATGGGCCCTTTGTCGTATTCCTCGTTGGCGAGGTGCACGGTGACACCCGTCACCTTCACGCCGGCGTTGTAGGCGTCGTCTATGGCGTGCGCGCCCACGAACGAGGGCAGAAGCGCCGGATGCAGGTTCAGCACCCGGTCGGGGAACGCGTCGAGCATGACTGGCGTGACCTTGCGCATGTATCCCGCCATGGCGACGTATTCCGCGCCGGCCTGCTTGAGCGCTTCCACGATTTGCGCATCGGCGGCGCGCGGGTCTTCGTACATCGACCGGTTCATCACCGTGACGGGAATGCATGCCTCCTCGGCGCGCTTGATGCCGTACGCGTCGGGACGCGATGACACGACGCGCACGATCTGCACAGGAAGGCCGTCGTCGTGGACGGCGTCGATTATGGCCTGCAGGTTGGTGCCGCTTCCAGAGAGCAGAACGCCTATCTTGAGGTCCGACATCTTGCATTCCTTTCAACCGAGTGCCTTGTTACGTCGAAGGCCAGCCCCCATAGCGCATGATGCCCAAAACCCATCACGCAGGCCCCATCTCTTCCTATTTATACACGACCTTGCCGTCGCCAGGGACGATGCTCCCCATGACGAACGGCCTCTCGCCCATCTTCGACAGCTCTCGCATCACGTCGTCGGCCTGGTCTGCCGCGACCACGAGGACCATGCCCACTCCCATGTTGAAGGTCTTGAGCGCCTCCTCCTGCGAAAGGCTGGCCTCCTCGCAGACGAACTGCACGATTGGCGGCACGTCCCAGGTTCCAAGGCGCACTTCGGCATCGACGCCGTCGTTGAGAGCCCTGTTGAGGTTCTCAGAGATTCCCCCGCCGGTGATGTGCGCCAGCGCGTGCAGCGCGCCCGGAACGGCGCTCATCACCTCGCGGACCGGCTTCACATATATACGCGTGGGCTGAAGAAGCGCCCCCAGGATGCTCTTTCCGTTCAGGTAGTCGCGCGACTGGGAAAGCTCTTCCCGCGTCCTGCCTTCGACAGCCACCTTGCGGGCAAGCGAGTAGCCGTTGGAGTGAAGGCCGCTGGACGGCAGCCCCACCAGAACGTCGCCGACGCGGACGTGCGCCGGATCGAGCATCTTGGGACGGTCGACTATGCCCACGCAGAAGCCGGACAGGTCGTAATCGTCGTCGGCCATCACGCCGGGATGCTCGGCCATCTCGCCGCCGATCAGCGAGCATCCTGACATGATGCACCCCTTCGCGATGCCTTCGACGATGGACGCCATGGCCTCGGACGACAGCTTCCCCACGGCGACGTAGTCGAGGAAGAACAGCGGCTCGGCACCTGTCGCCAGGATGTCGTTCACGCACATGGCGACCAGGTCGATGCCCACGGTGTTGTGGACGCCCAGCATCTGCGCAACCTTGAGCTTCGTGCCCACGCCGTCGGTGCCGCTTACCAGCAGGGGGTCTTCCATGTCCTTCGCCGCGGAGATGGAGAACAGGCCACCAAACCCGCCGATGTCCCCCACCACCTCGTTTCTGTACGTGCGCCGGACCAGAGGCTTGATGGCGTCCACCGCCTTCGCACCTTCGACGATGTCCACGCCTGCCTGGGAGTAAGTGATCTGCTCTGCCATGTTGAAACCCCAATCGTTGGATAGGGTCATTGTACAAGATGGCGCCTTCGAAACCCTTGCGTGCCCGCAAAAGAATGCCGCGCATTCGCGCCCGCATCCCCCACATATGCGCCCGCATCCAACTGCGCGGGCACGTCGGTGCCTGCCACGCACACACATGCATGCCAGCCGCGCCTGCATATGCCCGCGACGCATGCATCCAGCTACGCCCACGCACGGCCGCGCCCATGCCCACGCACGGCCGCGCCCATGCCCACGCACGGCCGCCCAGACCTGCAAGTTTCGTGCAAGCTGGCGTTAAGTTTCCCGAAAGGCCTCTCTGCTAGACTGCGCGCATGGCCATCATCCTCACAGACGAAACCGCTCTCGCCTTCTGGAGGCGAAGTGGAATTACCGGCTCGAGCCTGTTCGACACACGGCCGTGTCGCCTGGCACACGTTCCTGCAAAGGTCGCGCCAGCATCCGAGATAAGGGCAGCCTGCGAGCAGCTCTGCCTCGACGTCGAGCCCATAAACGTGCTGGTCGGCAGAAAGCAGGACTTCCGGCACAACGATTCCGTTACCTATTCTTGCTTTTCGGGCCAGCTGCCCGACAGGTCTCTGCTTAAACTGAACGAAGGCCTGTATGTGACTTGCCTCGAGTTCACGTTTGTGAGGCTTGCCGCAAGGGTGGAACTGGTTCCTTTGATAAGGACATGCTATGAGATAGCTGGCCTTTTCGCCTCGAACGCAAATGACATGAGAGGGTTCTCCAGGTGCGACCCGCTGACCACCACCAGAGGCATCTCCTGTTTTCTGGAACGCACTAAAGAGCTGCATCTACGCGGACACACCCAAGCGCGACGAGCACTGAAGCATTCCCTCGACAATGCCGCCTCGCCAATGGAGGTCGAACTAGCAATGTTGCTCACCCTTCCAAGGCACCTTGGCGGCTATGGCCTTCCAAAGCCGGTTCTCAACCATCCGCTTGACGTGAGCGGTCTTCGAGGAGGGCAATTGCGGCGCAAGAGAATAACCGTAGATGTGGCATGGCCAAAGGAAAGACTAGTGCTGGAGTATGACAGCGATCAATTTCACACAGGGTCCGAAAAGATCGTCGCCGACTCGAAAAGACGCAACGACATCGCCTTCCTCGGCTATGAGATCAAAACCATCACAAGCAGAGAAATCGCTAGCATCTTCTCCATGGACAAGATCGCAGATTCCATCAGGCGCAGGCTAGGAATCAGAGCCCGGCGGTATGCGGACGACTTTCCTATGAGGCAATCGGACCTCAGAAGGGAGTTGATTAAAACCCGGACCAGCACGCATTTTGACTCTTGATGTAGACGCAAGACAAGAAGCCGAAGGAAAATGCCAAAAAGTCGGCGTTTACTGTCTTCTCTGTTTTCAGAATGTGCTCTCTGACGCGTCAAAAACACCTCTTTTGAGTCTTTGCGCCAAGAAAGCCAAGGCCCCATGCTTATGCGCTTTGCTGCAGCTAGCAAACGATTGCTCCAAACGACAGTAAACGCCGACTTTTTGGCATTTTCCTTCGGCTTCTTGTCATGCAAGCAAATTCGCAGATGATAACAAGGCACCAACGAGACGCGAAGCGCGCCCATGCCTTGATCCAGGTTTTAAGCAACCTGCCTAGTTCCGACAGGCTGGTTGCAAACGTTGCAGACGAGCACGAGGTTCAGCGAAGGGAGTCGGGAAGGGTGGGGGCGGGCTATTCCGTCTCGAACAGGCCCAGCTGGTTGTCGGCGCCCTCGGGCGTGCCCACTGGATAGTCGCCCGTGAAGCAGGCGTCGCAGAACCCGTCGTGGTTTGCGTTGCGCACGGCGTCATGCAAGCCCTTCAAAGACAGGAACGCCAACGAGTCGGACCCTATCCACTCGTTCATCTCGTCAAGGCTCATGTTGGCAGCAAGCAGCTGCTCGCGGGTGTCGGTGTCGATGCCGTAGAAGCAGGGCCACATGACCTCGGGGCTGGTGATGCGCAGGTGAACCTCCGAGGCGCCCGCATCGCGAAGCATCTTGACCAGCTTCTTTGAGGTGTTCCCCCTGACTATGGAGTCGTCGATGACGATGAGCCTCTTGCCTGCGATCACCTCGGGCAGCGGGTTCAGCTTCAGCCTGATGCCCAGCTGGCGCATCTCTTGGGTGGGCTGGATGAACGTGCGCCCGACGTAACGGTTCTTCACTATGCCGTCGGTGTACTTGATTCCGCTTTCGGCTGCATAGCCGAGCGCCGCCGGCACGCCGGAGTCGGGCACGCCCAACACGAGGTCGGCCTCGACCGGCGCCTCCAGCGCCAGTATGTGCCCGGTGGCGCGACGGGCCTGGTAGACGCTTTGCCCGTCGATGACGCTGTCGGGGCGCGCGAAGTAGACGTACTCGAAGATGCAGGACGCGCGCCTGGAGGCAGGAACGCCTTGCGATGACACGAGACCTTCGTCGTTCACGCGCACTATCTCGCCGGGTTCGACGTCGCGAACGTACTCGGCTCCCACGATATCGAGCCCGCACGTCTCGGACGATACCACCCAGCCGCGCTCCTCGGGAAGGCGTCCGATGCAAAGGGGGCGGATGCCGTTGGGGTCGCGGAACGCGTACAGCGCGTCGGCGGTGCATACCACCATGGCGTATGCCCCCTGCATGCGGCCCATGGCTGCAGCGATGCCGTCGCGGAGGTGGTGCGTCTGCCTGGTTACGAGCCCGATGGCCTTGGCGGCGACCTCGGAGTCGGTAGCCGAGAAAAGCTGCACGCCCTCGGCGAGCAGCTGCGCGCGCATGGCGTTCGTGTTCATCAGGGTGCCGTTGTGCGCCAGCGCGAAGAGCACCTCGTCGATGGCGGACATATGGGGCTGAGCCGCCTCCCAAGACGCCTTCGACCCGCTGGTGGAGTAGCGCACGTGCCCGATTGCGACCTTGCCT
>CBCTKQ010000067.1:0-8496 GCA_965147515.1 uncultured Eggerthellaceae bacterium
CCTCGCGGATGAAGCCCAGGTCGAGTCCGCGGCCGTAACCCTGGTATGCAAGCGTGGAGTCGGTGAACCTGTCGCACAGGACCACCTTGCCGGCCTGCAGCGCGGGACGGATTACCTGGTCGACCAGCTGGGCGCGCGCGGCCTCGTATATCAGCAGCTCGGCACGCGGCGACAGCTCGGCGTTTTCGGGGTCGAGCACCACGTCGCGCAGCTGTTCGCCTACGGGCGTCCCGCCTGGCTCGCGCACGCGCACCACTTCGAACCCGAGCGATTCCAACACGTCGGCGAGGAAGCGGATGTGCGTGGACTTGCCGGCCCCGTCGCCGCCTTCGAAGGTGACCAGGATTCCGGGCGAGTTCGCCTGGGTGTTCAGGGTCGGCGTCATCTTGCTTCCCTGGCGCATTCGCATACGGCGGCCGCCACGGCCGGAGCCACGCGCGGGTCGAACGGGTCGGGCATGACGAAGTCGGCCGACAGCTCGTCGTCGGACACCAGCGCAGCCAGCGCCTTGGCGGCGGCCAGCTTCATGGGTTCCGTTATGCGCTCGGCGCGCGCCTGAAGCGCCCCCTTGAAGATGCCAGGGAAGGCGATGACGTTGTTCACCTGGTTCGGGAAGTCCGACCTTCCGGTTCCCACCACGGCGGCTCCGGCGGCCTTCGCCTCGTCCGGGTAGATCTCGGGGACAGGGTTCGCCATCGCGAACACTATCGCGCCTTCCGCCATCGTCTCCACCATGGCGCGCGTGACGACCCCTGGGGCGGAAACGCCCACCAGCACGTCCGCGCCCACCAGGGCGTCTGCCAGCGTGCCCGAAGCGTCCGAGAGGTTCGTCACCTTCAGCATCTCGCGCTGGGCGTCGTTGATGCCCTCCATCTTCGACGAGACTATGCCGTTAAGGTCGCACATCGTGACGTTCTCGAAGCCGTAGGAAAGCATCAGCTTGGCGATGGCTATGCCGGCCGCACCCGCGCCGTTCACCACGGCGCGCACGTCGGAGGCCTTCTTGCCCACGAAGCGCAGCGAGTTGATGAGCCCCGACAGCACCACGATGGCCGTGCCGTGCTGATCGTCGTGGAAAACGGGGATGTCAAGCGCGTCGTTCAACCGCCGTTCTATCTCGAAGCAGCGGGGCGCGGATATGTCTTCCAGGTTTATGCCGCCGAACGCGGGCGCTATCTGGATGCAGGCCTTCACTATCTCGTCCGTGTCCTGGGTGTCCAGGCAGATGGGGAAGGCGTTCACGTCGCCGAACGCCTTGAACAGGTCGCACTTCCCTTCCATG
This sequence comes from uncultured Eggerthellaceae bacterium, assembly GCA_965147515.1. Classification (GTDB taxonomy): domain Bacteria; phylum Actinomycetota; class Coriobacteriia; order Coriobacteriales; family Eggerthellaceae; genus MGBC163016. The sequence continues at coordinate 1,283 of CBCTKQ010000067.1, forward strand.
ACGGGAAGCGCGGCGAGCGGCCCGATGTTGCCGAGCCCCAGCACCGCGCTGCCGTCGGTGACCACGGCCACGGTGTTCGACTTCACCGTGTAGTCGTACACGGATTCGGGGTTGGCCGCTATGGCCTCGCACGGGGCGGCCACGCCTGGCGTATAGGCCACCGCCAGGTCGTGCCGCGTGCGTATTTCCATCTTCGGCTCGGTGGCTATCTTGCCCTGCCATTCGCGATGCTTTTCCAACGCCTCGTCTGAGATGCTCATCAAGTGGTCCCTATCTTGTGAAATCCGGGCGCCATGCCCGCAGGATGTCGAATATCATGTGGGTATATTGTATACCCTCGGCGGGCGCCGGAAGATGCGGATGCGCCGGCCGGATGAAAGGACGCAAATGGACACGCCAATCACTCCCGCCCAGGTGGGACGCGCGGTCTACTCGTGCATACGCGAGTGTGCCGCCACCCTGCGCGCCGACTGCTTCGACGCCGTTCAGAAGGCCTATGACGTGGCGCTTGCGGCCGACGAGGGCTCGCGCGATGCCGACGTGCTGCGCTGCATAGTGCGCAACGCCATGATCGGGAAGAACGACGGCATGCCCATATGCCAGGACACGGGAAGCGTGTGGGTGTGCCTTGAGGCGGGCGAAGAGCTGTCGGTTCCGGGAGATGTGTTCTCGGAGGTGCCGACGGCGGTTCGGCAGGCCTACACCGAGGGGCGCCTGCGCATGAGCATGGTGAAGGACGCGCTCTTCGACCGCGCCAACACGCAGGACAACAATCCTGCGTTCACCGAGGTCAAGCTGGTGCCCGGCAAGGCATGCAGGCTGCACGTCATGCTGAAGGGCGGCGGATCCGACAACGCCTCCAGGCTGGTGATGCTGCCGCCTTCGGCCGGGCGCGAGGGCGTGAAGGCCGAGCTCCTCGCATGCGTGCGCGAGAAGGCCGCGAACGCATGCCCGCCGCTTTTGATAGGCGTGGGCGTTGGGGCCACGTTCGACAAGGTAGCGTCCCTGGCGAAGGCGGCGCTGCTTCGCGAGGTGGGATCGCCTGCGCAAAGCGAAGAGGCCGCCGCATTCGAACGCGAGCTGCTGGACGCCGTGAACGCAACGGGAATAGGCCCGGGGGCCCTGGGAGGTGCACCGACCGCCATCGCCGTGCACCTGAACACCGCGCCGTGCCACATCGCCGCGCTGCCGCTCGCCATCAACATGGGGTGCTGTGCCATGCGGTCTGCCACGGTAGAGCTGGTGGACGCAGATGGCAACGCGCTGCCCAACCCCGCCGCCGACACCTGGCAGCACGTCAAGCAATAGGGAGGCAATCGAATGCTTTGGAACCGGGGACGGGCCGATGCTCCATTCAGGTCAGGGAGGTTTCGCTCGACGCGTCGTCGCCTCGAACTAACTCGGCTTTGCCGAGTGGATTTCTCGGCTCCTTTGGCTTACCTCGCATCCACCTCCCTGACCCGAATTCCATAACTATCTCAAATGGAAAGGAAATGCGAATGTCCAAGACGATAGAACTGAGCGCGCCGTTTGCGAAGGGCGACCTGTCCCGCCTGTCGAGCGGCGACGCAGTCAGCATCACCGGCGTGCTTTACACGATGCGCGACGCCGGGCACGCCCGCTGCCTTCGATACTTGGAGGAGCACGGCGAGCTGCCGTTCGGGCTGCAGGGGCAAGCTCTCTTCTACGCCGGGCCCACGCCGGCCACGCCCACGCGCCCGTTCGGGGCGATAGGCCCCACCACCGCGTCGCGCATGGACTTCGCCACGCCAGCGCTGATGGACGCGGGCATCGTGGCCGCTATCGGGAAGGGCAAGCGCGCCGACGAGGTGCGCGAGGCGTGCATGCGCAACGGCGGCGTCTACTTCGCTGCGGTGGGCGGCGTGGCGGCGCTGCTGGCAGAATGCGTGAAGTCGAGCGAGACCATCGCCTGGGACGACCTTGGGACCGAGGCCCTGCGCCGCATCGAAGTGGAAAACTTCCCCGCTTACGTCGACATCGACGTCCACGGCAACCGCCTCTACCAGTAGCGTCTACTTGCGCTTGCGGCCGCCTGACTTGCGTTCCGCCTTCTTCTTCTCCGCCTCCTCGCGCGATGGGCAGTCGAAGTTGGGGCAGATGGTCCACGGGCCGCGCGAGCTTTGGATGGTCACCTTCGGCGCGCCGCACGATTCGCACACCTCGCCGGTGGCGATTATCTGCCCGTTGGGCGGCAAGGGGTAGCGGGTCTGGCACTCGTCGAAGTTCTCGCAGGTGATGGAGCGCTTCAGCGTCTTGGGGTTGCGTCGCGCGATCATGTCGGAGTCCTTGCCCGCTGCCGCGCACACAGGGCACTTCCCCACGACCACCTCGGGCTCCTGGTTCGTGGAGCAGTTGGGGTCGATGCAGATCACGCGGGGCTTCTGGCGGAAGGCCGTCACCTTCACCTGGGGCATGCCGCAGGTGGGGCAAAGCTCCTCCACCGACTCGATCTTGCCGCTGGGAAGCGGGTACGTGACGTCGCAGTCGGGCCATCCCGAGCACCCGATGAACATCGACTTCGTCTTGTGCGACGCGCGGATCTGCAGGTCGTGGCCGCACTTGGGGCACTTTCCCACGTACGCGTCGGCCGCGACGGCGTCGCCCAGGGCCTCCGACACGTCGGTGGCGTGCGGGATCAGCTCGGACAGCTCCTTCGCGAGCAGGTTGCGCGAGCTTCCCACCACCTCGTCCTTGGTGGTGCGCCCCTCGGCGATGTCGTCCATGCCCGACTCCAGCTCGGCCGTCATCTCGGGGTGCGTGATGTGCGGTGCGAACTTGTCCAGCGCGTCGATGACGGCGATGCCAAGCTTCGACGGCTCGATGGGGTCGTTCATGATGTACTTCACGGTGTACAGGCGCTCGATGATCGAATGGCGCGTCGACTTCGTGCCAAGCCCAAGCTTCTCCATCTCCTGGATCAGCTTGCCCTGGCTGTAGCGGGCGGGCGGCTTCGTCTGGTCCTTGGTGCAAGTGGCGCCGTTGAAGGCGACCTTCTGGCCCTCGGACATGGGGGGAAGCTGCTCGTCCTTCTTCAACCCGTATGGGTATATCTCGCGGAAGCCCTTGTTCACCAGCACGTCGCCCTTGGCCACGAAAGGCTGGCCGTTCACGTCGAGCGTGACCTTGGTGCCTTCGATGGCCGCCGGCCCCGAAAGGGTGGCCAGGAAGCGGCGCGCGATGAGGTTGTACAGCTTGTACTCCGACGCGTTCAAATCGTCGGGCGTTGCGGCCGCGGTCGGGTAGATGGGCGGGTGGTCGGTGGTTTCCTTCTTGCCGCGCGTGGCCTTCAAAGGCCCGCCCGAAAGCAGTTTCTTGCAGTACGGCGCATAGGCCGGGTTGCCTTCGAGCTGCTTCACGACCTCTGAAAGGTCGAGCGTGGAAGGATAGACCGTGTTGTCGACGCGCGGGTACGAGATGTAGCCGTCCATGTACAGGCTCTCGGCCATGCGCATGCACCTGCCGGGGTTGATTCCCTCGGCCGAGGCTGCGGCCATGAGCGCCGTGGTGTTGAATGGGACCGGCGCCGCCACCGTGCGCTTCTTCTTGTCTATCTCGGAAACGGTCGCGCTGCTTGCGCCGTCTATGGCCAGCATCGCGGCGTCCGCGGCGTCCTGCGACTTGAAGCGCGACGTCTGGTGCGTGGCCTCGAAGGCGCCGTCGCCGTCACCCGCCGTGGGGCCGGATGCCGCCGACGCGTCGAACGCGCCCTTGATCGTCCAGTAGTCCTCGGGCACGAACGCCTCGCGCTCGCGCTCGCGTTCAACGATGAGCCCCAGCGTGGGCGTCTGCACGCGGCCGGACGAGCGCACGTTGCCGATTCCGGCGAAGCGCACGATGGTCAGGTAGCGCGTGAGCGCCGCACCCCAGATGAGGTCGATGTCCTGGCGCGTGGCCCCGGCCTCGGCGAGGTCCGTGTCCATGTCCACCAGGTTGCCGAACGCGCCCTTTATCTCGGGCTTCGTGAACGACGAGTAGCGCGCGCGAGACGCAGGCGCCGTCTGGTTCACCTCGCGGCAGCACGCCAGGGCGTCTGCACCGATCAGCTCGCCTTCGCGGTCGAAGTCGGTCGCGATGATGATGGAGTCGGCCTTCTTCGCCAGGTTCTTCAGCGAACGGATGATGTCCTTCTCCTTGGGAAGCTTCTGTATGGGCGCGTAAGCCAGGTAGGGCAGCGCGTCCATCTTCCACGCCTTAAGCTCGACGCCGTCCGCTGTGAACGGCTTCTTCTTGAAGGGCGGCTTGGGAAGGGTGCTTGGGACGTCGGCCTTCACTAGCTCGCCGTCCTCGGTCACGCCCTGCCACCCGCTGCGCTTCTTGTACACCAGCTCGTGGGTGAAGTCGGGTTCCAGAATGTGTCCGCGCAACCCGATGGCGATGCATTCCTCGCCGTCGTAGTCGAACTTGTACACGGGTGTGTTGTAAACCTTGTCCTGCTTGGGCTTCTTCGTGCCGAGCAGGTTCGCTATCTGCTTGGCGGCATCGTTCTTCTCGGTTACTACAAGCTTCAAGGACTCTCCTTGGGTCTAAGTGCATGTGCGTGTGTTGGCTCGCGTAAGGATACACGATTTTCGAACGCAAGTTGTGGATTCCGCGAGTGCGCCTATATATGTGTATCCGAGCGCGACAGAGGGGCATTTGGCTGCCTTTTACGCCTTCGCGGCCTCGGCTTCCTCGCGTTCCAGCACTTTCTGCATGGCAAGGATGGCGCACTCTATCTGCCCGTCGTCGGGTTCGTTGGTGGTGAGGTACTGCATCTGCATGCCGGGCCAGAGGATCACCTTCACAAGCGGGTTGTCGGGGTGCGTTCCCGCCCACTTGACGGTGATCTCGTAGGATATGCCGGCGATGACCGGCAGGAACACGATGCGCACCGCGATCACCAGCAGCAGCTTCGGCGCGCCGTCGGGCACGCCCCACGCGTCGATCATGGCGTTCACGGGGACTATCGTGTAAACGATGATGGCAAGCACCAGCACCATGATGAGGAACGCCGTGCCGCACCGCACGTGCAGGCGCGGGAAGCTTCGGGCGTTCTCGGGAGTGAGCGGCAGGCCGTGCTCGTAGCAGTGAATGGTCTTGTGCTCTGCGCCGTGGTACATGAACATGCGCCGGATGTCCTCCATGCGCCCGATCAGCCAAATGTAGAAGACGAACACCGCGACGCGCAGGATGCCGTCCACGACGTTCCAAAGCACCATGTTCGAGTCGTACTCGCCCACTATCAGGTTCGTGACCACCGCAGGAACCACCAGGAACAGCGCGACTCCCAAGACGACGCCCATCACCATGGAAACGGCCATGGCGCCCTTGCCGAGGCCGCCTTCGCCCCCTTCCTTCCCGTCTGCGTCGGTTGCGCGCGAGGCATTGGGTCCGGCGCTGTCCTCGTCGGCGGACGATACAGGCCCGTCGGCGGCGTGGGAAACGCCTTCCCCGCAGCCCTGTTCCACCACCACTTCCCCATCGCTCACGAAGGCCCGGTCGCCGACGTCGTCGAAGCCTTCCTCGAAGGCCTCGACCATCTTTTCGGCCTCGCCCTCCGACTTCTCCTCGGCGTCCTCGTCGCCGAACGCGTGCTCTCCGGCAATTTCAAGCGCCTTGAAGCCAAGCGCGAGCGACTCGACCAGCGCGACGCACCCTCGCACGAGAGGCCAAGACATCCACTTGTGCTTCTTCTTGCCCGACGCCAGGTCGTGCTCCTCGATGTAGATGTTGCCGTCGGGCTCTCGAACGGCGACGGCCCAGTTGTACTTGCCGCGCATCATGATGCCTTCCAGCAGGGCCTGTCCGCCTACGTGGGTCTTAAGCTCGCCGTCCTCGGCGAAGGCGCGCTTCAGGTCGCTCTGGCCGCCGACTCCGTGCCCCGGCGCGTTCGCTGCCGTCACTCGCGCACCACCTTCTCGTAGGGCTCGCCGCACGTCATCTTGCCCTCGGGGCACGTGCCGCGCACGCACGATGCGCCGGCGTCCATGAACACGTAAGGGGCTGTCGGCTTGACCAGCTCCAGTATCTTCAGCGCCAGCTCGCGGATCTCCCACTGCGCGCGGTTGCAGCAGCGCAGCTCGAAGAAGTGCAGCAGCTCTCGTACGTTCATTGTGACCACGATCTTCGTCTCGGCGGCGTTCGGCAGCACGAAGCGCGCGTCCTCGGCCGGAATTCCCAGCTCCATCAGCGACGCGTACGCCTGCTCGGCGGCGGCCATGGCATCGTCGAAGACGGCGGACGCCTCGGGCGACGCCTCGACGCTGCCGGGCTTGACCACTTCGATGCCGTCCTTGAACTTGACGTAGCGCTGCGACTGCTGGTTGAAGCTGGCGAGGCGGTGGCGCACAAGCTGGTGCGTCAGCGCGCGCGACACGCCGTCGATGGCGAACGTATAGCTTGCGTGCTCGAGCGTGGAGAAATGCCCGCTTGCCATGATGGTGGACAGCACCGAGCGCACACGCTCCTCGGGCATGGTTTCCATCAGCTCTGACGCGCCCACCGGCGCATAGCACAGGCGCGCCGCCGTGGCTATCGCGCGCTCGGGGTCGGGCGTGTGGTATAGCAGCTCGACTTGCATGGTGAACTCCTGATTACGGTTGGGATACGAACTCCGAAATTCTTCCAACAAAGTATAGACTCTTTCGATGGAGAAAGGATGTCATGGGCTTCAAACCGGAACTCACCACCAGGGACTGGAACGCCGAATGGGTCGAGCTGCAGAAGGCCCGGCGAGCCGCCGACGATTCCCGCCACTGGGACGAGCGCGCGAAGACCTACCACAAGGCGACCATGCCTCCCTCCCCGTACGCCCGCGACTTCATCGCCTACGCCGAACTCAAGCCCGGCGACACCGTGTTCGACATGGGATGCGGCACGGGGGCTGTATGCATACCCGTGGCGGCGGAAGGCCACCATGTGCTGGCCTGCGACTTCAGCGAGGGGATGCTCGGCGTCCTTGAGGAAGAGGCTGTAGCGCTCGGCGTGAAGGTGCAGACGAAGCTCCTAAGCTGGTCCGACGACTGGGAGACCAAAGGCGTGGCTCCCAAGAGCTTCGACGTCGCCTGCGCGTCGCGCTCCATCGCCACCGACGACCTGCGCGCGTCGCTAGAGAAGCTTTCGGCCGTCGCCCGCAGGCGCTGCGCAATCACGCTGCCCGTCGGATCGTCGCCCCGCGTCGACGAGGCCATAATGTCGGCAATCGGACTGCAAAG
>CBCTKQ010000068.1:0-8457 GCA_965147515.1 uncultured Eggerthellaceae bacterium
CCATCGACCCCTTAAGCATCGACCTCGTCGTGCTCACCACCGTCACTCCCGACGTCCTGGTGCCTTCGAACGCGGCAGCCGTCAAGAAGCTGCTGGGGCTCGATTCGGCCGTCGCGTTCGACGTGAACGCGGCCTGCACCGGCTTCATATACGGGCTTTCGGTCGCCGAATCGATGATGGCGGCCTCGCATTGCGGCACAGGGGCGTCCACCAACAGGTACGACCGCGCCCTTGTGATAAGCGCAGAAAGGCTCACCCGCATCACCGACTGGCAGGACAGGAACACCTGCGTGCTGTTCGGCGACGGCGCAGGCGCGATGGTCCTCGAATGGAGGGACGGCGAGCAGGGCGTCCTGTCGTCGTACCTGAAGAACGACGACGACGATTCCAACGCCCTCACCTGCAAGCACGTCTTCGCCTCCCCCATCCCCTTCGACGAGTCGGGCGTCGTGAGCGACGAGGCCTCCAAGGCGGCCCATGACGAGGCATGCCCCGACCCGAAGAGCGTCGACTACTCGTACATCGCCTCGCTCGGGCTTCCATGCGACCCTGCGTCGAAGCGCATCGAGGCGCTGTTCGACATAGACGACCGGGCAATGCATGGCGGCCCTGAGCAGGTCATATACATGCATGGACAGAAGGTGTTCAAGTTCGCCGCGAAGGCCATGGAGCATGCCGTGCTCGAAGCCGTGTCCAGGGCCGGAATATCCCTCGGCGACGTGAAGGCGATAATCCCGCACCAGGCCAACCTCAGGATCATCGAGTTCGCCGCGAAGAGGCTGGGCCTGCCCCTGGACATGTTCCAGGTGTCCATCGACCACACCGGCAACACCAGCTCGTCGTGCCTTCCCATGGCGTTCGTCGAGGCTTTGCAGTCAGGCAAGGTCTCAAAGGGCGACATAGTGGTGCTCGTCGCCTTCGGAGGCGGCCTCACCTCCGGTGCTGCGGCGATAAGGCTCTAGCGCCTCGGCACGCGCGAAAGGAAGAACATGGCATCGTTTTCAAACCTGGGCCTTGGCAAGGGCGCGCTCGAGGCCGTCAAAAGGCTCGGCTACGAGAACCCCACGCCCGTGCAGGAACAGGCCATCCCCGCCGTGCTGAAGGGGCGTGACGTCATCGCTGCGGCAAGCACCGGCACGGGCAAGACGGCGGCCTTCCTGCTTCCCACCGTAAGCAGGCTCAAGAAGCTCAAGAGGGGCCCTAGAGGGCCGCGCATACTGGTGGTCACGCCCACCCGCGAGCTTGCCGAACAGATAGCCTTCGTCAGCTACAAGGTGGCGAAGGCGTGCGGGCAGTACACCACAGTGCTCTATGGAGGCAAGCCCTACGGACCGCAGATCAGGGAGCTTCGCGCAGGCACCGACGTGCTCATCGCGACCCCAGGGCGGCTCTGCGACTTGATGCAGCGCGGCGTCGTGAACCTATCGAACATCGAGGTCCTCGTGCTCGACGAGGCAGACCGCATGCTGGACATGGGCTTCCTCCCGGACGTCAGGCGTATCGTCGAGCAGGTTCCCGAGGACAGGCAGACGCTTTTGTTCTCCGCGACCATAGACAAAAGCGTCCGCAACAACCTGGCGGGGCTGCTCGACGACCCCGAGGTCATACAGATCGCCCAGCGTGGAGAGACGTCGAAGATAGTCGACCAGTACCTCCTTCCCGTGTCGCAGAAGGAGAAGCCCGAGCTGCTGAAGTGCCTCCTCGACGAGAAGGGCCACGACCGCGTCATAGTGTTCGCAAGGACCAAGGCACGTGCCGAGGGCGTGGCGAAGATGCTCAAGGACGCCGGCTACAAGGTGGCTCTGATCCATTCCGACCGCACCCAGGGACAGCGCCGCGAGGCGCTCAACAGCTTCCGAAAGGGCAAGGCGGGCGTCATCGTGGCGACGGACGTGCTTGCGCGCGGCATCGACATACCATCCGTCGACTACGTGGTGAACTACGACCTTCCCGACATGGCCGAGGACTACATACATCGCATCGGAAGGACGGGCCGCGCAGGCCACGAAGGCTTCGCCGTCTCGTTCGTCAGCGGAAACTCCCTGAAGTCGCTTCAGGCGATCGAGAAGCTCCTGAACAAGGAGATCCCCGTGATGCGCATGGAAAGCTACGACATAGACATGTCCATACTCGGCAAGGCGTCGCGGAAGGGCAAGCTGAAGTCGAAGAAGGGCGCAGGGAAGGCCGCGAAGCAGCCGACGGGATACAACTACGAGGGCTGGGGGGACTTGCGGAACTCCAAGCAGAAGAAGGGCTCGAAGAAGCAGAACCCGAAGGGTTCCGGCGATTCGAAGAAGGCGTCTGGGCGGCGAAGCGAAAGGCGGCCAGGCTGCAAGAGTTCGGGCAATGCCGCCGGATCGAGAGAGTCGAGCCGCGACAAAAAGGCGCGCGGCCAGGCGTCGGGTAAGTCGCGGGCTCCCAAAAGACCGAAGCGCAACGGATCCGCGCAGCAGGGTTCCAGGCGTCCAGGTTTCAAGAGCTCGGGGCTTCGAGGACGCCGCTAACCAGAGCCGGCCTCCGCGGCTCCTACAGATTCTCCTCTATCCACGCGATGTTGGCCTGCACGGTCTTCGCCAAGTCGTCCACGCTTTCGAACTCGATCAAGGGCCGCAGCCATTCGACGAACTCCACCCGCAGCCTTTTGCCGTAAAGGTCGCCATCGAACCCAAGCAGGTGAACCTCCAGGTTGTCCTTGCTGCGCGATGCGAAGGTGGGAGGCACGCCTGCGGATATGGCGGCCTTGCACCTCTTTCCGTCGACCGTCCCGTATCCTCCATAGACGCCATCGGCCAGGATGAGCCTGTCCTCGGGAACGCTGAGGTTGGCGGTGGCGAAGCCCATCTGCGCTCCTTCGCCTCGGCCACGGAGCACGTCGCCTTCGAAGGAATAGTTCCTGCCCAGCAGCTTCCTGGCCGCGCGCACGTCGCCTTCGCCTAGGAAGCGCCGGATGTTCGTCGACTTGGCCGGAACGCCGCCGACCTCCAGCAAGCCTGTGACGGACACGTCGACGCCGTTTGAACCGCCCCAACGGAACAGAAGACCGACGTTGCCTTCCGCCTTGGAGCCGAACCTGAAGTCGCTTCCCACGAACACGCTGGAAACGCCTGACGCCTTCAGGACGTCGTCCATGAAAGCCTCGGGGGGCAACGAGGCGAACTCTCGCGTGAACGGTATTACGGCGATGCAGTCGACTGGCAGGCTCGACAGCATGGCGATCCTCTCCTCGTTCGACTGGATCTTCTTCAGGGGTCCCTTGCAGAACAGCTCGTCGGGATCTATGTCGAACGTCACGACGGCAGAACGGGAGCCAGCCTGTCTGGCCGATTCGATCACCTCATCAACCAGCAGCCTATGCCCCAGGTGGACGCCGTCGAACACGCCTATCGCGCATGCCGCGCCTTCGAGCGCACCGATGGAAGCCGCCTCGCCGAAGTCAAATGTCTGCGCCACGGTTCACCTCCACCTGGAACACGCAGTCAGGCACCAGCATATTCCTCTCCGGATCGTAGCGGTACACTGCGGACAACTTGTTCGACGAGACGACAGCCACAAGCTCTCCCCCTTCCAGGGGCGCATGGCTTTCGACGAATGCAGGCATGCACGAGCACCCATTGTCGGGACGGCTGCCGCAGAATTCGTACATCCGTGACCGAGAGGGGTCTATTCCGCGGCCGTTGCGCGCCATGGCGGACTGTCCTTCGTCGGCGAACAACACCCTCATGCCCAAAAGTCTGACGGGGTCGACCTGGGCATTTTGTCGAAGCGAATCGATGTCGTCAAGCGGAAGGCAGTCCTCGATGCCGATGCATCCGACGCGCCTCCTTTCCAGTTCCGCCAGATGGGCCGGAAGGCCGACCTTCCTACCTACGTCGCGGGCCAGGGCGCGGACGTACGTCCCCTTCGACACGTGGAAGTCGACGCGCCACACGACGCGATCCCCCTCGTCCTCGATGTCGAGCAGCTGCGCCGAATGCACCTCGATCGGCCTTGGTTCCAGTTTTATGAGGTTTCCCTTCCGCGCCTCGTCGCAAGCCTTCTTTCCGCCGACCTTTATGGCCGAATAGGCAGGCGGCATCTGCATCGACTTCCCGACGAAGGAATCGAGAACCTTCGAGGCGAACTCCGGGTCGCGTGCGGACAGGGGGACGGGTGCGGTGCGCAGGACTTCTCCGCACCGATCGTCGGTTGCGGTGGAGGCACCAAGCGCTATGTCGGCAACGTAAGTCTTGTCATGCTCGGCGAGGTACTTGTCGAGGCGGGTGGCAGGGCCGACGAGCACGGGGAGCACGCCGCTCGCGAAAGGGTCTAGCGTGCCCGCATGGCCCACCCTTCTCTCCCCCAGTCCCCGTCTGACCTTGGACACCACGTCGTGGGAAGACATGCCGCTGGGCTTGGCGACGCCCAGCACCATGCTCAAACCCGAATCCCCTCGCTTCAAAACTTGCAGCCTTCCGACGTCGGCGCGGCGCAGGCTACAGCCTGGACAGCCGCTCTTCCATGACCAGGACGGCCTCGTCGATGCCGCATTCCAAAGTGAAGCCGGCGGCGGCCTTGTGCCCTCCGCCGCCGAACTCGCGCGCGATGGCGGCAACGTCGGTGTCGTCCTTGGCACGAAGGCTTCCCCGCACGCAGTCTTCGCGTTCCTTGAGGAGGCAGGCCACCTGGAACCCGGCAATGGACCTTATGGGGGCTATGGCGTTCTCTGCGTCGTGCTTGCTTGCACCGAGCGCATCCATGTCGCCGAGGGTAAGCCAGCTGAGCAGGGCATTCTTCCCGACCGGGCGCATCCGGTCGACAGCGATGGCGTCCAACTTCACGGACGCCTCGGTCCTGCTCTGGAACAGGCATTCGGATATGCGGGCGACGTCGATCCCGCAGGCAGCCATCTGCGCCGCCGCCGAGAACGCCTCGACGTTGGTGTTCTGGTGCATGAAGCGGCCTGTGTCGGTGACAAGGCCCGAATAGCAGCACGTCGCGACGTCCCGCATTCCGGCGGCGTCGGAATCGATCCCCAGCTGCTTGGCGACCTCCCAGACGAGAAGCGTCGTGCTGGCGCTGTCGGGGTCGGTGTAGCTCAGCATGCTGTGCCGTTCGGGCGCTGCATGGTGGTCGATCGTGACCGTCAACGGGGCGCGGTTCTTCAGCTCTTCTGCAGCATGCCCGATCCGCTCCCCGTTGGGAGCGTCCACGACGACGAAGGCATCCACGCCTCGCTCGAACGAGGAGGCTGGAACCACCCTATGGAAACCGGGCATGAAGGAGAACGAGAAGTCCAGTGGCTCGTCGCCCGCGACCAGGGGATAAGCTTCCTTGCCCGCAGCCCAAAGGGCGCAGGCAAGCCCGAGCGTGGACCCTATGCAGTCGCCGTCAGGGTTGACATGTCCGCATATCGCGACGCTGTCGCACCCGAGGAGCTTCTGGACGACCTCTTCCAGCGTCGCATTCGTCTGCGGCGTGACCGTCACTGGCGCAGACCTTCGCCTTCGCAGGAAGCAGCATCCTCGCCTTCGTCGCACATGGCGTCTTCGGAAAGCCTGCCCTTCTCGTGCTCTAGAGCGCGGCCCATCCTTTCGGCCACGTCCACCGTTTCGTCCAGGTGGAACCTGAGCAAAGGCGCCTTGCGCCAGTGCAGCTTCTTCGCCATGACCGACCTTATGTGCCCCTTCGAAGCCTCCAGGGCCTCGGCGGTAGATTCGTACCTGTCGGGGTCGACCGTGTAGAACACGTCGCAGTACGCCCGGTCGTAGCTTACCTTGCACCCGGTTATGGTGACCAGGTCGAGCCTTGGGTCGGACACGTCGAACAAAAGGATGCTGGCTATCGTCTCCCTGGCCTGTTCGTCGACCTTCCTGTTCCCCTGCTTCATTACTCGGTACGCTCGACTTCCTTGACGACGTAGCCCTCGATGGTGTCGCCCACCTTGATGTCCTGGAACTTCTCTATGCCGATGCCGCACTCGTAGCCCGACCTCACGCTTGTGACGTCGTCCTTGAAGCGGCGAAGCGAGCTTATGGCGCCTTCGAATATGACGGTGCCGTCGCGCACGACGCGCACCTTGTCGTCGCGGTGCAGCTCGCCCTCGACGATGTAGCTGCCGGCGATGGTGCCTGCCTTGGGAACCTTGAACGTCTCGCGCACCTCGGCGATGCCGGTGTCTTCCTCGACGATGTCGGGGGACAGAAGGCCCACGCGAGCCGCGTTGATGTCCTCGATGGCCTGGTAGATGACCCTGTAAAGGCGGATGTCCACCTTCTCCTTCTCGGCCTGCTGGCGCGACTTGCCCGTGGGGCGCACGTTGAAGCCGATGATGATGGCATCGGAGGCCGCAGCGAGGGTGACGTCGGTCTCGGTGATGCCGCCGACGGCGGAGTGCACGATGTTGATGCGCACCTCGGTCTGGTCCATCTTCTTGAATGCGTCCGCAAGCGCCTCGATGGAGCCCTGCACGTCGGCCTTCACGATGAGGTTGAGGTCTGTCTGCTTGCCTTCCTCGATGCGGCTGAACAGGTCGTCGAGGCTCATGTGTGCAGTATGCTGCTGCTCGGCGAGACGCTCGCGCAGCGCGCGTTCCTCGGCAAGCTTGCGGGCGTCGCGCTCGTCCTCGAAGACGCGGAACTCGTCGCCTGCGGTGGGCACCGAGTTAAGGCCCAGTATCTCGACTGGGTCGGCCGGACGGGCGGCATCCACGTGTTCGCCGCGGGGGTTCACCAAGGCGCGCACGTGGCCGTAGGACGTGCCTGCCACCACGGCGTCGCCCGGGTGCAGCGTGCCTCGCTGGACTAGCACCGTGGCAACAGGGCCGCGGCCCTTGTCCAGGTTGGCCTCGATGACGAAGCCGGAAGCCAGCGCGTTCGGGTTCGCCTTGAGTTCGAGCACGTCCGCCTGAAGGATGATGGTCTCCAGAAGCTCGTCGATGTGAAGGCGCTTCTTTGCCGACACGTTCACGAACATGTTCTGACCACCCCAGTCCTCGGGGATTACCTCGTATTCCGTCAGCTCCTGGCGCACCCTGTCGGGGTTGGCCCCGTCCTTGTCGATCTTGTTAACCGCCACGACGATGGGCACGCCGGCCGCCTTGGCGTGGTTGATCGCCTCGACCGTCTGCGGCATGACTCCGTCGTCGGCCGCCACGACGAGCACGATGACGTCGGTGACCTGCGCACCACGGGCGCGCATTGCCGTGAAGGCCTCGTGTCCCGGGGTGTCGATGAAGGTTATCTGGCGTCCGTTGATGTCGACCACGGAGGCGCCGATGTGCTGGGTTATGCCGCCTGCCTCGCTCTCGACGACGCCGGTGTCGCGGATGGCGTCGAGGAGCGACGTCTTGCCGTGGTCGACGTGGCCCATGACGGTCACCACGGGAGGCCTGGGCTCGAGGTCGTCCTCGGTGTCGTTGTAGACGACGGTGTACTCCTCCTCCGGCGACACGACGCGCACCTTGCGCCCCATGTCGTCGGCGACGATCTCTATCAGGTCGTCGCTCATCGACTGCGTGAGCGTGAGCACCTGGCCCAGCAGGAACAGGCGCTTGATGATATCGTTGGGTTGCACTGCAAGAAGTTCTGCGAGCTTGGCCACCGTGGCGCCCTGCGGGACCTCGACAACCGAGTCGTCGAGAACCAGCTCGGGGTCGATTCCGCGCTCGATGGCCTCCAACTCGGCGCGCTCGCGCGCCTCGGCCTCGCGCTTCTCCTTGCGCTTCTTGCGCCTTCCTTCACCTTCGCTGCTGGTTGCGGCCGCAGCGACGGCAGCCCTTGCCTCGGCCAGGACCTTATCGCGCTGCAGCTTCTCGGCCTGGGCGGCCATCTGCGCATAGCGGTCTTCGGCCTGCACGGCCTGTTCGAGCTCGGGCACGACCTGCGACCCCTTCTTGCGGCCGCCTTTGCCGCCCTTTGCGCCCTTCTGCGACGCCTCGGCCTTCTGCGTCTGGATGCGCTGCTGCTCCGATTCTATCTGCGAGAGCAGCGAGCTGAACTTGCTCGAAGCCGCAGAGGCAGGTGCGGCCTTTCTTGCCTTTGCAGGCTTCTCCTCCTCGGCAGATGCCGCATGCGCCTTCTGCGGATGCTTGCCCTTGTTGCGCAGCGACTCCTCAACGGCCTGCTTCTTGGCCACCTCGGCGGCAAGCTTCTCTGCCTTGGCCCGCGCCTCGGCCTCGCGCCTTTCCTGCTCGACGCGCCTGTTCTCCTGCTCGATCTTCTCGGCAAGCGACTCGATGCCCGACGTGGCCTGGGTTTCGATGCGGACCTTCTTCTCGCCATCTGCGCCCTTGGCGGGCTTGTCCGTCTTCTGGGCCGCCTTCGCTGCCTCGCGCTCGGCCAGTTCCTTCTCGACGGCGGCCTTGCGTTCGGCCTCCTCGGCCGCCTTCTGCTTGTCAGCCTTCTTCTTCTGTTTCTCCAGCTCCTTGCGGTCCTCTTCGGCGAGCTCGTCGGAATTCTGCAGGATCTCCGACTTCATGCT
>CBCTKQ010000069.1:0-8452 GCA_965147515.1 uncultured Eggerthellaceae bacterium
CGCCTGCGCGGACTTAACCACGCTTGCAGGCTGCACGTCGTCGGCAGGGGTCTGCGCATTTGCCGGCCGAGCCTCTTCGGCAGGCTGCTGCGCCGCTTGACCGGCAGGCGTTGAAGCCATGCTCGCCTGCGTCTCCGGCATGGCGTCTTGCGGCTTCTGATGCGCCTGCTGACTTGCAGCGGGATGCGCCTCTGCCGCGCCTGCGTTCTGCATCTGTTGAACCTGCGCCTCGGCCTGCTGCGCGCCAACCTGTTGCGGCTGCGCCACGACCGCGCCTGCCGTGCCGCGCTCCAGCGACTCGATGCGTTCTGCAAGCGATGCCAGAGTCAGGTCCGATTCGGGGCGCACCATGCGGGTCAGCGCGATCTCGAAGGAAAGGCGCTGGTTGGTGGACGTCTTCAGCTCGTTCGCCAAGTCGCCCAGCACTCCCAGCATGCGCGCCAGGCGCTCGGGGCCGTACCAACCCATCTCCACTTCCAGCTCGCGGCGTCCGGATTCGGTCACTTCCAGCGCCACGTCGGCTCCGGCCAGCGACATGACGTACATGTCGCGCATGTGGCTGGTGAGGTCGGCCACAAACTGCACCAGATCGGCGCCGGTTTCCATGTACTGGGAAGTCCAGCGGAAGCATGCGGCCGCGTCGCGCTCGCCTATCGCCTTCACGATGTCGGCCAGGTCGCTGGAATCGAGCGACCCAAGCAGGCGCTCGGCCAGCACGGTGGTAACCTCGCCCTCGCCGAACGCGATCAGCTGGTCGAGCGACGTGAGCGCGTCGCGCATGCCACCCCGCGCCCTGTGGGCGATCAGGTCCAGAGCGTCGCCCTCGAAGCGCACGCCCTCCATCTCGCAGATGGCTCCCAGGCGCGAGATAAGCTCCTCCGACGCGATGCGGCGGAAGTCGAAGCGCTGGCAGCGCGAAAGGATGGTTTCGGGGACCTTCTGCGGGTCGGTGGTGCAAAGGATGAAAACGACGTGGTCGGGCGGTTCCTCCAGCGTCTTCAGCAGCGCGTTGAACGCCGCCGTTGACAGCATGTGGACCTCGTCGATGATGTAGACCTTGTAGCGGCCGCGCGTGGGGGCGTAGCTTACCTTGCCGATGATTTCCTCGCGGACGTTCTCGACGCCGGTGCGGCTGGCGGCGTCAAGCTCGTAGACGTCAGGGTGCTCGCCGGCGGCGATCAGCTGGCAGTCCTCGCAGGTGCCGTCGGGGTCGGGCGTGGGGCCCTTCTCGCAGATCAGCGCCTTCGAAAGCAGGCGCGCGGTGGTGGTCTTTCCAGTGCCGCGCGGGCCGGTGAACATGTACGCGTGGCTGATCTTGTCGGACGCGATGGCGTTCTTCAGCGTGCGCTCGATGTGCTCCTGCCCGACGACGTCCTCGAAGATCTGCGGACGGTACTTGTTGTAAAGGGCCTCTGCCATGTGCTGCCTTCCGGGAATTCGGCGCAAAAACGCGCGGATTTACGGTAGGAATCAGTATATTGCGAATGCCCCGAATGCGCCATTGGAAACAGAGTGCGCATGTCGGGGAGCGTTCGCTTTTGGCCTTTGTCGTCTACTTGCCCTCGACGTCCACGTGCGTGATTTCGTGCTCCAGCTCGTCGGGCGCATGGGCCTCGCGCAGCTCTTCCTCAAGCTGCTCGTAGCGCTCGACGGACGCGGCATCTTCGCCGGTCTTGCGGTCGATGGCCTCGTCAAGCGTGGGCTCGGCTGCGCTGCCTTTGCCTTCCGCCTTCTTCTTGCGCGACGACATCGCGCCCTTGACGGCGCCGATGATGGCGGGGGCAACCGACACGGCCACGATGCCAAGCACGATCAGCTCGAAATGCTCCTGCACGAAAGGCACGCCGCCGAAGAAGTAGCCCGTCAGCACGAACAGGCTGACCCAGCTCACGCCGCCGATTGCGTTCCACAGCGTGAACTTCGCGAAGTTCATGTGGCCGGTGCCCGCGATGAAGGGCGCGAACGTGCGGAAGAACGGCATGAAGCGCGTGATGACGATGGTAAGGCCGCCGTACTTGGCGAAGAAGTGGTCGAGCTTGGCCATGCGCTCGGGGGTGAGCGCCTTCACCTTGCCCGAGTCGATGATGCGGTGCCCCAGAAAGCGCGCGATCCAGTAGTTGGACGTGTTGCCCAGGATGGCCGCCGCATAGAACACGATGAGGCTGGCCGCCAGGTTCAGCCCGCCGCCTTCCGCCGAGAAGACGCCCACCGCGAACAGCAGCGAGTCGCCCGGCAGGAACGGGAAGAACACGACGCCCGTCTCCACGAACACGATGAGGAACAGCGGCGAGTAGACCCACACCGGGCCAAGCGCGATGATCCAGCCGGCGATGAAGCCGCGCGGGTCTTTCAACAGATTGATGAAGAATTCGATAACGCCCAAATGAGCCTCCTTGAGTTGCGAACCCAAGTATAGAAGCAACGCATGCCGGGCGCCCAGACGCCCATGCAAAAACTATGCAAAATTTCGGCCTTCGACGAAGGGATGCCGCGAAGGGGGCCTTTACAAGCTGACTATTGCGAGACGGCCTTTACATACGGCCTTACATGCTAATCGAAATCCACCAGAGTGTATGTATCCATATCCTGTCGCTGGTGCAGGACGCGACAAACCGTGAGCGTTTTCGCGTCGTAGCGATAATAGATCGTGTACGGGTTGGCGGGAATGGTTCGGTATTCGTCGCTCAGTTCATCCATGTGCACACGGCCACCCATGTCGGGGAGCTCTTTCACCAATTCGATGGCTTCATAGATCCTCGCGATCGCGTCTACGGCAGCTTGAGGACGCCTGCGCTCATAGGCCAAGAAGATCTGGATCGACTCGATGTCCAGTTCAGCACGGGGCCGTATAACGACATCAAGCATAGTCGATTCCCATGTGCGCGAAGATCTCCCTTACGCGCGACTTGGATTCCTCAAGGGTTATAACCTCGGGGTTGTAGCGTTCTTCTATCTCGGCTTCGCGCAGGGCGAGATAAACACGATTGCGCTGGCTTGCTGCGTCGTAGTCGTCGCTGTCCATCAACACGTAGGAGGCGACGCCGTTCTTGGTCAGAACGACGGGCTTGCCAGTCTCGGTTGCCTGTGCGCACACGTCGTTGAGCTGGGTTCTCAAGTCGGTAATGGGTCGTATCACGGGAAGCTCTTGGATTGCAGAACTCACGAGACCCTCCTTCATTAGATTATTTCATACATAATAGCATGCTTAATTCATTGCATAACTAGAAGCGTTATTCGTAATCGAACAGCAAGTTAAAAATATGGGCAATCAATAGGTCGAGCGGCCCGTTCAAAATGCGCCTGCACATTAAAAACGCCACAGAGGCTAACCCTGTGGCGCAAAACATGCCGCAAAGACACACGAGCATCCCGAGTAGGACGGGGCGCTCGCCAGCGGCCTCTTATGGCTGCTTCCTCCCGGACCTGACCAGGTTCGAGGCTTGGCGCCGCCCCGCCCCATTCGGAATGCTCGAAATAGGCAGGCAACAGTATAACGCAGCCAGCAGCTCGGCAGCGAGCGGTTCGACCGCACGGGCGCACCGCGCAACGCCGCGGAACGCACATCCGCTACAGAATGCGCAGGTCGACTTCCTTCAGCTGGCGGGCGCTTACCGCGGAAGGCGCGCCGGTCATCGGGTCGGACGCGCTCGACGTCTTCGGGAAGGCGATGACGTCGCGGATGGAGTCCTTGCCGGCCAGCAGCATGATGAGGCGGTCGAGCCCCAGCGCGATTCCGCCATGCGGGGGCGTGCCTAGCGCCAGCGCGTTCAGCAGGTGGCCGAACTTGTCGTCGATCTCCTCGTCGGAAAGGCCCAGCACGTGCAGGATGCGGCGCTGCTCGTCGGCGTCATGGATGCGGATGGACCCGCCGCCCAGCTCGTAGCCGTCCATCACTACGTCATAGGCATAGCTTCCCACCGACAGCGGGTCGCTTTCCACGCGGTCCAAGTCCTCGCGGCGCACCTGCGAGAACGGATGGTGCTCTGCGGCGTACTTCTTCTCGTCCTCGTCGTACTTGAACATGGGGAAGTCGACCACCCACAGCAGCTTGTGCCCCTCGCGCGGCACGTCCAACGCGTCGGCCATGTGCAGGCGCAGCGCCGAAAGCACGGCGTTGGCCACGGCGGGCTCGTCGGCGGCGAACAGCAGCAGGTCGCCAGGCTCCACGTCCATGGCCTGCTTCAGCGCGGCCCATTCGTCGTCGGTGAAGAACTTCTTGATGGGGCTCTTCTCCTCGCCGGAGGTGGTGAAGGCGACCCATGCCATGCCCTTCGCGCCGTTCGCTTCGGCGATGGAGGCAAGCTTCTCCACCTCGCCGCGGCTCCAATCGCCGGCGCCCTTCGCGTTGATTGCCTTCACGACGCCGCCGTTCTGCGCGACCGACGCGAACACCTTGAAGCCGGTGTCCTTCACGATGTCGGTGATGTTCACCAGCTCCATCCCGAAGCGCACGTCGGGACGGTCGCAGCCGTAGCGGTCCATGGCCTCGGCGTAGGGCATGCGCTGCAGCGGCACGGGCAGGTCGAGCCCCACCGCCGCGAACGTCTCGTGCAGCACGTCCTCCATCATGGTCATGACGTCGTCTTCGGTGACGAACGACATCTCGATGTCCACCTGCGTGAACTCGGGCTGGCGGTCGGCGCGCAGGTCTTCGTCGCGGAAACAGCGCGCGATTTGGAAGTAGCGCTCGATGCCGCCGGCCATCAGCATCTGCTTGAACTGCTGCGGCGACTGCGGAAGCGCGTAGAACTTGCCGGGGTTGGGGCGCGAGGGCACGATGTAGTCGCGCGCGCCTTCGGGCGTGGAGTTGGCCAGGATGGGCGTTTCCACCTCGACGAAGCCGCGCTCGTCCAGCGCGCGGCGCAGCGCCTGCATCACCTTGTGGCGCAGGTGCAGGTTCTCGTACATTTCGGGGCGGCGCAGGTCGAGGTAGCGCCACTTCATGCGGGTGGTCTCGTCGGTTTCGATGCCGTCTTCGATGGAGAACGGCGGCGTGACGGACGTGTTCAGCACCTGAAGCCCGCTGGCCAGCACCTCGATTTCGCCCGTGGCCATGTCAGGGTTGACGGCGTCAGCGTCACGCAGGCGCACTCGCCCTTCCACACGCAGAACGAACTCGCGGCCGACGTGCTCGGCCGTCGCGAAGTCGTCGGCGCTGACGCAATCGGGGTCGACGACGATCTGCGTGTAGCCGGTCCGGTCGCGCAGGTCGATGAAGATCAGGCCGCCGTGGTCGCGGTTGTGCCAGGCCCAGCCGGTCAGCACGACGCTTTCGCCGTCGTTGGAGGCGCGCAGCTGGCCGCATGTCGCAGTGTGCATGGAGTATTCGTTCATGCAGTCATAGTTGCAGTCGAGGTCGAGTTCGAAGTCGCTCATCGTTCTCCTAGTTTCTCTCAATATAAGTGTCGGGCCGGACGGTTCGCGCACGGCCGGAATGCAAAAGACAGACCTGCCTATTCTAATCCAAAACGCCTGCGCTGGCGATGTGCGGCGATGCAGCCTGCGTACGCCGGCATGCATAATGGAGCTACAGCCTGTGCGCCATCGGCGTCGCGCGAACGACTGCACCGACATGCGCAGTAGCGCCGTTGCCCATGCGCATCGGCAGTGCGCAAACCATTGCAGCGACACCAGGTGGCGACGCCTCTCAACTGATCGCTCGAACGAGGCCGAGCCTGAAGCTTGCGCTATTCTGCCTGATTCTCTCGACAAGGGTGCAGAGCTTTTTCTGCCTTGATGCATCATCCATATAGATGCCCGATAGGGTCACATAGGAAACGCTTCCGTTGCGGCCGTCGGAAGAGAACGGCTCCAGATCGTTTTTCGCAACGGTCCCCTGTAACCGGCGTTTCGAACCGCGCAGCTATGCTGCATCTATGGCTATTTACTACATAGGACGCACCGCGCTCGACTTCTGGCGCTGGAAGGCCGCAACCCTTTCTTCGCTCGAAACGCCTAGACTCATGAGGAGCACCCGACTGTCTGTAAAGCCAACCAGCCCCGAAGAGGTGCGAATCGACTGCGCCCATTTCCGCAAAAGCCGCAAGCCCATTCAGCTAATGGCGAGCAACAAGAACCTAACCCGCCCTCTAGACGACATCAGCTATACGGTATGCAGCCACAGTCTTCCACCGAACGCATTCTGTAAGCTCGGTCCGAAAAGATTCGTGGCCAGCCCTGAATTCACGTTCATAACCCTCTCTAAGCACCTCGGCTTGGTCGAGCTCGTATTGGTCGGGTGTGAACTCACAGGGACTTATGCTTTGAACGACGCCGACGACCGCGGCTTTTCAAGATGCGATCCGCCTGCAACTCTCGAAACGATATCCCGTATGGTATGCAACTGCAAAGGATTCAATGGGACAAAGAAGGCATCCATGGCGACACGACACATAATCGAGAATTCCGCGTCGCCAATGGAGACATGTTCCGCGCTTCTCCTGACGCTTCCCCGCAGACTCGGAGGATACGGACTTCCCAAGCCTTTTCTAAATTACCGTCTTGATCTAACGTTTGAGCAGCGTATCGCCTTGAAAAGGGAATCGATAACCGTAGACATGATGTGGCCCTCGGGCAAGATGGCGATAGAGTACGAAAGCACGGCCTGGCACAGGGGCGGCGAAAAGTTCGTGCAGGACTCCATACGGCGTAATGACATACGTTCGCTCGGATATGACGTCACCACGATCACGCTCAACGAGTACAAAAGCGCTTTGCGTATGGATAATATCGCAAAGTCCATTGCACGCAAGCTGGGTATCCACCCGCACTTGGCGCAAGTTGACAGAGACAAACAGGCATCGCTTCGCGATGCCTTGAAGCACGTACCGGTCTAGCCTGAGCGAAAAAAAATCTCACAAAAGCAAGGTCCTTCGTCAAGTTATTTCGATTTTCGGAAGAAGTTTTGGGCCTTCATCGTCCTGCGAACGCGTTTGCACAATGCCGACCGGAAAGCACCATGCTCCGAACTGGGCCTTTTTGACGATTAGTCATCTTGATATGAACTCATGCTGCATCACTAGATTGCACAACCAGGGCAAAACGGCATTCTTCCTCCGAATGTCGTAATATTTTGACAGACAGAACCGATTTCGTGAGAGTTTTCACCAACGAAGACATCGAGCACATGCTTCGTACATCAAGTCGTGTGAAGCATGAGCAAATGGCGTCAAAACGATTCGAGCCAGAAACGCCTTGCTTCACAAAACGGGGCGGACGTGGCTTTAGACACGCCCGCCCCGTAGGAAGACATGAAGCTTTCCACCACGCTCCAGTGAAGGAGGCAAGAGGCCTAGCGCACGCTGGTGTTGCTGACGTAGGTGGTGTTGTCCTTCAGCAGCACGTCATGCGCACCGCCCTCGACGATGGAAGTGGACGAAACCACGGTGAGCTTCGCCTTCTGCTGGAACTCGGGGATGGTGAGCGCCCCGCAGTTGCACATGGTGGACCGGATCTTGGAAAGCGTGAGGCTGACGTTGTCCTTCAGCGGGCCGGCGTAGGGCACGTACGAGTCGACGCCCTCCTCGAAGGTCATGCCCTTCTTGTCGCCGCCCAGGTCGTAGCGCTGCCAGTTGCGCGCACGCGACGAGCCCTCGCCCCAGTACTCCTTCATGTAGTTGCCGTTGATCATGACGCGGTTCGACGGGCTCTCGTCGAAGCGGGCGAAGTAACGGCCCAGCATGACGAAATCGGCACCCATGGCAAGCGCCAGCGAGATGTGGTGGTCGTACACGATGCCGCCGTCGGAGCAGATGGGGATGTACACGCCTGTCTCGCGGAACCATTCGTCGCGTGCGGCTGCGACCTCGATCACCGCCGTGGCCTGGCCGCGGCCGATGCCTTTGGTCTCGCGCGTGATGCAGATGGATCCGCCGCCGATGCCGATCTTGATGAAGTCGGCCCCGCACTCGGCCAGGAATCGGAAGCCGTCGCGGTCGACGACGTTGCCCGCGCCCACCTTCACCGAATCGCCGTAGTGCTCGCGTATCCACTGCAGCGTGAACTTCTGCCAGTCGGAATAGCCCTCCGACGAGTCGATGCACAGCGCGTCGACGCCAGCCTCGACCAGCGCCGGCACACGCTCGGCGTAGTCTCGCGTGTTGATGCCGGCACCCACCATGTAGCGCTTGTGCGCGTCCAGCATCTCGTCGGGGTTCGACTTGTGCGAGTCATAGTCCTTGCGGAACACGAGCGCGACCAGGTGGTCGTTGTCGTCCACGATGGGAAGCGAGTTCAGCTTGTGGTCCCAGATGATGTCGTTGGCATCCTTCAGGGAGGTGTCGGCCGGGGCCGTGATCATCTTGTCGCGCGGCGTCATGATGTCGCGCACCTTCGTGTCCATCGGCATGCGCGAGACGCGGTAGTCGCGCGAAGTGACGATGCCAAGCAGCTTTCCGTTGCTGTCTGTGGGAACACTTCGCATGCAGAAGCGGCTGCGGGTGGTGATGCAGGC
>CBCTKQ010000070.1:0-8383 GCA_965147515.1 uncultured Eggerthellaceae bacterium
GCCATGCTATTTCGTTGATGGCCTTGGCATTGCGTCCGGAGTTAACTCCTCCGTCTGCGACGGTTCTTCGCTTAAGCGATGCTCCTATAAGGTAGAAGACGTCTTTCGTTATGGACGTGGTGGTGACGAGGACGTCGTCGTTTTCAAGCGTTTTACCCAGGAATCTTGCGGCGCTTTGGTCCCCTTTCCTTCCTAGGAAGTAGTCGAGCCAGACGTTGGTGTCTACCAGCAGGCTTGCTTTCTTCCTAGTCATCGACGGCGCCCCTGTCCTCCCAGGCAAGTTCTTTCAGCTCGTCGTAGGAGAGTTCGTCGTCCTGTCTACTGACGTTTTCCTTCCCTATGAGGTCTTCGAGCATGCGTACGGCCATTCCTGCGCTCGATTCGATTTCCGCGACGCGCTCGTCTTTCGACGACGCGTTCTTCGCTTTGGGCATGAACGAGGGAAGCGATCCGTGTTCGGAGAGATAGAGCCATAACGCCCGGACGGCTGACGACGGCGTGTAACCGTTTCGTTCGAGTACAGCGTCGCCGCTTTGCTTGAGCGCCTTGCTTATGCGGGTGTTCATCTGGATTGTCGCAGCCATGGATTCTCCTGCTATACGATACGTGAAAAAAGTATAGCATATATCGAACGCAGTTCATCTGCTTCCTTTTGCTTTTGTGGATGCGCATGCCTCTTTCATCAGGGCTATCGTTCTATGAAGAACGCAGGTGGGAGGCGGTTTGCAACCGAAGGTTGCGGGCACGTTCGGGCATGTTCTGGGAAAATGACTAGCGAAGTTGCTTTCCAACCGGATGGCGCTACCCCATACTCGAAAGGCGCAATCATGCAAACGAGCGGAAGAGGAAGTTTCATGACCTACGAGTTTGCCGACCGCCTCATCGAGCTGAGGAAGGACAACGGGATGAGCCAGGAGGAACTGGCGCAAAGGATAGGGTTGTCGCGCCAGGCGGTCTCCAAATGGGAAAGGGCCGAGTCGTCGCCCGACATCGGGAACCTGGTGGCCTTGGCCGAGATATACGGCCTTACCATCGACGACATAGTGAAGGGCACGAGCGCCGTTTCGCCGGAAGCGGCCGAGGAGGCCTCATCCAAGGCAGAAGCTGCGGTGGAGGAAGCAGCCGAGGAGGCCGATGGCGTCCAATCAGCCCAGCCGGCCAAGCCGACGGACGACGTCTCCAAGATGCCGCCGCCTGACCCGTCGCAGCGGGTGGATTGGGCCGACGCTGCGGCTGCCGCCTGGCATCACGGAACACAGGCACCGCCGCCGGGGCACCCGTTCGGCGGCCACCAGGGCGCACCCGACCCAACGCAGCCTTTCGCTTCGCCCGACCCGGCGGCGCAGCACTTCGCCACGCCCGACCCGGGGCAGCCCGTCGACAAGCCGCGCAAGCCGGCCGCCCTCATGTTCCCTTACCCGGTGCTCTGTGCGCTTCTGTACCTGATTGCGGGCTTCGCCTTCGGCCTGTGGCACCCGTGCTGGATAATCTTCTTCACCATCCCCTTCTACTACTGGATAGTCAACGTGGTGGTCAGCGACCCACTGTGGCGTGCCCGCCATGGCTACCTTGACGAGTAGGGGGCGGCCATGCTGACCAAGGCGAGCTGGATCAAGATCGCGGTGGTGGCGCTGCTTGGCGTCGTGCTGTGCGCGGGCATGCTCAGCTGCAGCTATGGATGCACTCCGCTTCTAAGGGGGTGCGTCGGAGTGCCTGGGACGGCCATCGGCGTTCTGGCCGACTACGAGAACGTCGGGAACGGCTCGGTCGACGCCACACAGGTGAACGACATCGAGTTGGACTGGGCGGCGGGCCGCGTGGTGTTCGAGGAATACGACGTCGCCTACGACGGTGGCGAGTCCATCGAGAACCGGATCCTTTTGGAGGAGAGCTACTCGGGTTCGGCCGACGACGGGTACAGGATGCGCTGGGAGGTGTCGAACGGGGTGCTGAAGATCGCGTACTGCGCGTCAGGCGGCGGCTTCGTCGGATGCACCCCGTTCAATTGGCCCGACAAGACGCTGACCATCGGCATCCCGAAGGACGCGGGCGACTTCCTGCGCTCCGTGACCATCGACGGCCTGTCCGGCGACTATGGCCTGGACGGTCTGCAGTGCAACACGCTGAACCTGTCCCTGGCGTCGGGGAAGGTGCACGGCACGGACGGTGCGTTCGGCGACGTGCACGTGGAGATGGCCAGCGGCAACGTCAGCCTGGCGGCGAAGGTGACCGACAGGCTGCACGTAGAGACCACCAGCGGCGAGTTCTCGCTGCACTGCACCGAGGCGATGCCCCGCGAGACGACGTTCGAGATGACGAGCGGGAACATGACGATGTCCGTCCCAAGCGACGCCGGATTCAGCGCGAGCGTTGAAAAGACCTCCGGTTCGTTCGCGTGCGACCTTCCCGACGTGCACCGCATCGACGACGCGTACGTGCGCGGCGACGGCGCAGCGAAGGTGACCGTCGACATGACCAGCGGCAATGTTACACTGAGGGGAAATGACGCATGATGGACTGGAACACTTCTCCGACGCGGTAAAAAGGTGGTTCGGCGAGACGTTCGCCGTTCCCACCTCGGTGCAAACGCAGGCCTGGGACGAGGTCTCGCGTGGCAACAACGTGCTGGCCATAGCCCCCACCGGTTCGGGCAAGACGCTGGCCGCCTTCCTGTTCGCCATCGACAAGCTGGTGTCCGAGAAGGCCGCCCGCACTCGGCCTGACTGTCCGGACAAAAGTGAAGGCAAGCGCGAAGGCGCCGCTGCCAAGGGCAAGCGGGAGGGCGCCGCATCCGAAGGCAAACGCGAAGGCGCCGCTGCCAAAGGCGTCCGCGTGCTGTACGTGTCGCCGCTGAAGGCCCTCGGCGCCGACGTCGAGCGCAACCTTGCCGTGCCGCTGGAAGGCATCGCGGGCCGCCTGCGGCAAGAGGCCGGCGAAGGCGCAAGCATTCCCGAGGTGCGCGTCGCGATGCGCACCGGCGACACCACCCCAGACGCACGGCGCAAGCTTCTGCGCAACCCGCCCGACATCCTGATCACCACCCCCGAGTCGCTTTATCTCATGCTGACCTCGCAGGCGCGCGAGACGCTTCGCACGGTGGACACGGTGATCGTGGACGAGATCCATTCGCTGGCAGGCAACAAAAGGGGAGCGCACCTGTCGCTTTCGCTTGAACGCCTGGACGGACTGCTGGACGCTCCGGCGCAGCGCATCGGCCTCTCTGCCACGGTGCGTCCGGTGGAAGCCGTCGCGCACGTCCTTGGAGGCGCGCAACCCGTCAGCGTGGTGTCGGCGGCCGGTGTGCCCGAGTTCGACATGAAGGTGCAGGTGCCGGTGCGCGACATGACGAACATCCCCGCCTTCTCGGGAGTGGACGGCATGGCCGACACCAGGTCGGGCGTTTCCTCCATCTGGCCCTATATAGAAGCTGCGATCCTCGACCAGGTGCTGTCGCACAGGAGCACCATCGTGTTCGTGAACTCGCGGGGGCTATGCGAGCGCCTGACGGCCAGGCTGAACGAGCTGTATGCCCGGCGGTGTGCGGCCGGCGACGCAGGCCCGCGCGACGCGTGCGAAGACAGGCCCGTCGCAATGCGGTCCGACATGGGAAGCACCACCGAACTGGTGGGCGGTGCGGAAGCGCTCGTAGCCAAGGCGCACCATGGTTCGGTCGCGAAGGAGCAGCGCCTTCTGGTGGAACGAGAGCTGAAGCGTGGCGAGCTGCCGTGCGTGGTGGCCACGTCCAGCCTTGAGCTTGGCATAGACATGGGCGACGTCGACCTCGTGCTGCAGGTGGCGCCTCCGCCTTCGGTCGCCAGCGGGCTGCAGCGCATCGGGCGCGCCAACCACCAGGTGGGCGGAAGCTCGCAGGGCGTGCTCTTCCCCAAGGTGCGCACCGAGCTGGTCGATGCCGCCGTGGTGGTGGAAGGCATGCACGAGGGCCGCATCGAGTCCACCGTGCTCGTGCGCAACGCGCTTGACGTGCTGGCGCAGCAGACGGTTGCCGAGTGCGCCGCCCAAGGGGATGAAGGCGTTTCCGCAGGCGCATGGTTCGACGTGGTC
Organism: uncultured Eggerthellaceae bacterium; assembly: GCA_965147515.1. Classification (GTDB taxonomy): domain Bacteria; phylum Actinomycetota; class Coriobacteriia; order Coriobacteriales; family Eggerthellaceae; genus MGBC163016. The sequence goes on from CBCTKQ010000070.1 coordinate 4,063, forward strand.
AGGCGCTCGGCGTGCTACGAGTCGCTTTCACGCATGGCGTTCGACGCCGTGGTGCGCATGCTGGACGGCGGCTACAACTCCGCCGACCTGGCCGAGTTCTCGCCAAGGCTGAACTACGACCCGCAGTCGGGCATGCTGGTCCCCAGGGCCAACGCGCAAAGGCTCGCAGTCACCGGAAGCGGCACCATCCCCGACCGCGGGATGTTCCCCGCGATGCTTCCCGAAGGCGACGGCGCGAAGGGGCGCCGGCGCGTGGGCGAGCTAGACGAGGAGATGGTGCACGAGTCGCGCGTGGGCGACATCATCATGCTGGGGACGAACACGTGGCGCATCGCCGAGATCGGACGCGACCGCGTGATCGTGGAACCTGCGCCCGGCCGCTCGGCGCGTCTGCCGTTCTGGCACGGCGAGGCGGTGGGCCGTCCCTACGACATGGGCGTGTTGCGCGGCGAGTTCCTGCACGATTTGAATGGAGCGGCTGCCGAGCTTTCGGAAGGGCTTCGTGGGGTTCAGCTCGAAGCCCTTCTGCAATCTGACGATTTGCTGGGCCGTATGGACGAGCGGTTGCGAAAGGCGGGACTGGACGAGAACGCGCGCCGCAACCTGATGGCGCTTGCCCAGGCGCAGCGGGCGTCGACGGGCGCGATTCCCGACGGCAGCACGCTGGTGGTCGAGCAGTGCGCTGACGATTCCGGCGGCTGGAACGTGGTGCTGCATTCTCCTTACGGCAAGCGCGTGCATGCACCTTGGGCGCTTGCCGTCAGTCTGCGCATGCGCCAGGAATGCGGCTACGACCCGCAGGCCATGGCGGCCGACGACGGCATCGTGCTGCAGGTTCCCCCGACCGAATCCGAGCCTCCCGGCGTCGAGGCCTTCCTGTTCGACCCGGACGAAATCGACGCCATAGTGCGCGCGAACGTGCCCTCCACGTCGCTGTTCGCCGCCAGGTTCCGCGAGTGCGCGGCCCGGGCGCTGCTGGTGTCGCCCACGGCGCCGGGCAAGCGGGCGCCTCTTTGGCAGCAGCGCCTGAAGGGCGGCCAATTGCTGGAGGCGGTCCGACGCGACCCGGGCTTTCCCATCATGGCCGAGGCGGCGCGCGAGTGCCTGGACGAAGCCTACGACATGCCGTCGCTGCGCAAGGTCATGGAAGGCCTGGACGGCGGGAGCATGCGCATGGTGGCCGCACGTACGCAGGTCCCGTCGCCGTTCGCCGCAGCCACGCTGTTCGGCTACGTGGCCGAACACCTTTACGAAGGCGACCTTCCCCATGCCGAAAGCAGCGCGTCCGTGCTTTCCGTGGATGCGTCGCTTCTGAACGAGATACTGGGCGGCATGGACGTCGAGGCCGTTATAGACGATGAAGTGGAGCGCGACGTGGAAGCCGAGCTTCAGATGCTTGCCGACGGGCGCCGCGCGAGGAACGCCGACGAGGTTGCGGACATGCTGCGCCGGCTTGGGCCGCTGGGCGCAGACGAGGTGGCGGCGCGCCTTCAAGTGTACGAAAGCGCGGGAGAGGATGCCTGCAAGCTGGCGGAAGACATGCTGGGCCTGCTTGAAAGCGCGCATCGGGCGTTTCCGGTGCAGATTGCAGGCCGTGAGATGTGGGCCGCCTCCTCCGACGGCACATGGCTGCGCGACGCGCTGGGGGTGCGCGTTCCCGACTGGGCCGCTTCGGACACGAGCGCCGCGCGGCCCCTCGACGAACTCGCACTTCGTTACGCACGAACGCATTCCTCGGCCACGGTCGCCGGATTCGCCGGAAGGTTCGGCCTAGGCGAATCCATGGCGCGCGAAGCCTTCGATCGCTTGGCCCAGGCGGGACGGCTGCAGCCCATCGGGCTCGAAGGCCGTTGGATCGCTCCGGATGTTTTGGGCCGCTTGCGCAGGCGGTCGCTTGCGAAGATGCAGGCCGCAACCGCGCCTGTGGACGCCGCGGTGTTCTCGGCCTTCGTCCTCGGCCGCCAGATGGTGGCGGGCGCCACGGACGAGCCCCTTTCCGGAATTGACGGCGTCGCTTCGGTCATCGCCCAGTTCGAAGGCGTGCTGCTGCCTGCTCACCTGTGGGAGGAAACGGTGTTCCCCGACCGGGTTGGCGACTATCGTCCGTCCATGCTGGACGAGCTTCTGGAATCCGGCGAGGTGATATGGGTGGCCTCGAAGCAGTCGTCGGGCATGCATGTCGCGTTCTACCCGACCGATTCGCCCCTGTGCCCCGTGCTCGAAGGCGACGCCGACTGGGGCGACGACCCCGCGACGTTGCAGCGCATGGTGGCCGAAGGCGCCGTCACGAACGACACGTTCGCATTCGTGCGCGCCGGGGCCGACATAGGGAAGTTGGGCGCGGTGTGGGACGACGGGCTGGGGCAGCAGGCCCCAAGGCGTGCGACCACCCGGCGCTCGCACGGGCGCTATTCTTCTGCGCGCAACGCTATGAAGCGCCAGGCGGCGGAACGCGTGGCCAGCCGGTCGGGCCTTGCGAATGCGCTTGCGGGAAGGTGGCGCCGCGTGTCTCCGGCGCCTGTGGACGACACTTTGCGCGCGCTGGCCGTCGTCGACTCGCTGCTGGACCGCTACGGCGTGGTGTCCCGCGACGTGGCGCTGGCTTGTGGAATCGAGGGCGGCCTGTCGTCGGTGTATCCGGTCCTGCGCACGCTGGTCGACGCCGGCGAGCTTCTGCGCGGCGAGTTCGTGAAGGGGCTCGGCCCTGCGCAGTTCGCGTCGCGCGAGACGGTGGAGCAGCTGAGGAATGCCGAAAGCGGCGGCAATTCCGGCATGATGGTGCTTCCGGCGTCCGACCCGGCCTGCGTGTTCGGCCGCATGCTTCCTTGGCCTGAAGCAACAGGCGCGCGGCATGTCGACAACGTAGCCGTGTTCGCGCACGGCGCACCCGTGCTGTTCGCCACGTCGAGGCTGAAAAGCCTGGTGTCGTTCACGGACGAAGCGTGCGCGCTTGAGGAGGCCGTGGGCGCGTTGGTCGCCTGGGAACAGGCGCGCATCAGGCGCAAGGGAGGGTCGGCTTCGCGCCAGAAGCTTGAAACGAAGGAATTCGACGGCAAGCCGGTGCTCGGCACGGAATTCGCCGAGCTGATGGCGCGCCATGGGTTCGTCCGCACGCCCGACGGCATGCGCCTATATGTCAACCCGTTCTAGGTATTCGGTGTCACATGGCACGAGCACTGTCACACCGACGCGCCTATCCTTCGTAGGTGACGCGGGCGCCTTGGGGGGTGTCCTCTATCACGAAGCCTAGGCCGACCAGTCCGTCGCGCACTCCGTCGGCAAGTCCCCAGTCCTTGTTCGAGCGCGCCAGGGCGCGGGCCTCAAGCAGCGCTATAGCTGTCTGCATGACTTAGGCCTGCCGCTCCCAAATATTACGCTATGCATAATGCATACATATGCTAAAAATCTATCAAATCTTTGACTTTGATTCCAAGGCTGTCGGCAATGCGGCAGAGCAATTCGATGCCGACGCTGACCTGACCTGTCTCAATCTGCCAGATGTGGGTCTGGTTGCTTCCGACCATCAGCGCTAATTTGCGTTGGGACAGGCCCTGAATCTCCCTCTGTGCGCGAATCGCTGCGCCAAGGCTCTCTTTTCTGTCGATGCCTGCCATGCGCTCATAGTATGTGGTAGACTCGCTAAAGCGACTTGCTAAAACAAGTCAATTAGCATGCAGCTATGTGTCTACTCGGAATCAGGAAAGGGGATTATGCCAGCGAAGCAGGAAGGAGCGCATCGCGAGAATCGCCCGACCCGAGTGGGGCACAGCGTAGTTCGGGCGAACAGCCGTAAACCGGTGTTGCAGGGTCGAGGGAATGGTGTTCATTGCATCAGGATCATCGCATGTTGCACGAACCTACAAAATTTGCTTCCCATTGGCGGTACTGCATTCGCAGATGATGCCAATTGAACGTGATGGTTGCTGACTTTACTGGCGGGGTGACTAAATGAATCCAGAGGAGTACAGAAAGAAAGCTTTGAAGCAGCGAGACCAAGAGATAGAAGAGATTAAAAGTCAGGCAAATAAGCTATGCGCAGATGAAGAGAGAAAGGCGGAAAAGAAAATAGCAGAAAGTAAAGATGGAATAGCAAATAGCTCATCGATAAGCTCAGGTTTTTTGATTGGCGGCGGTATTGCCGCCGTAGCTTTGTTTATCTACATGGTGTCTACCTTTCCTGATGCGGGATTTATGCTTGGTATTATCCCCGCCACTCTTTTTATTGTCTTGCTAGTTTTGGGGTTTGTCATTCAGTCTTCTTACGTTCGCTCCGTAAATGATTTAATCAGCAAGGTTGAAGCAAACCGCGACAAGCAGATTC
>CBCTKQ010000071.1:0-8314 GCA_965147515.1 uncultured Eggerthellaceae bacterium
GCTCGGCGGAAACGTCCACTGGACGTTTCCGTTCGCTGCGCAACCTGCGCGCGGACCATTCGTCATCCCCTACCGTCCATTGCAAAAAGCGCCATAGCGCAGGGCCAAACGTTAAGGGTTCGATAGCGGCCGTGTGCTAGAGGTCAGAATCGATTATGAGCAGGCGCTTGCAGTTGGGACAGGTGGAAAGAGGCGCCTCGTTCATGATGGAGATCAGGCGGCCTGGTTCTATCTTGGCGCGGCACACGCTGCAGGCCGAGCCTTCCAGCTTCCCTATGAACACGGTGTCGAACAGCTCGGAGGTCTTGCTGTAGAGCCTTTCGACGTCGGAGGACACCTGTTCGAGGATCGCCTCGCGCTTCGCCTTGTTCTCGGCCATCGACTTCATGATGGCGGTGCCTTCGCTCTTGAAGGACGCGGTCGCCTTGGACTCGGTGGCTTCGAGGTCCTCCAATGCGGAATTCACCTGGGCCTCGAGGGCCTTTATCTTCGACAGCTCGGCGCTCACTTCCTCGCGCATGCCCGACAGCTCGTTCCTGCGCCTGAATATGCCGTCGAGCTCCTTCGTGCGCGACTCGGCGTTCCTGAAGTCGTTTCCGGCGGCCTCGATCGCAGCCTGCACGCCGGCCTCCTTCTTCTGCAGGGATGCGTCCTCGTCGTTGATGCGGTTCAGCTTCTTCGTGGCTTCCTTCTTGAGGTCGGCTATCTGGGAAAGCTTCCCGGTGACGGCCTCGCGCTTCTGCCGCGCCTGCAAAATGACCTGCCTTTGCGGAAGCCCGTCGAGCTGCTTTTCGAGCCTGCCAGTGTCCAGGTCGATTTCCTGCACCTCGTACAAGGCGTCGATCTCTTCGGGTGTCACCTGCATAAGAGCTCCTGACTCTCGGGGCCTACAGCCTGATGGTTTCGGGATAGGACCAGTTGGAGGACTGGTCGATTATCGTGATCGCGTCGGGCCTCACGCCGACGTCCGCCAGCGTCTTCGCCAGCACGGCGGCAAGGGGAAGCTCGCTGACGTCGTGCCCGAGCTCGATGATGGCAAGGCCGGCCTGCGGCAGCTCCAGCGCGTCGTGGTACTTCACCTCGCCGCATACGAGCACGTCCGCTCCGGCCGCAAGTGCGCCGTGCGCCACGTTCGATGCGCTTCCCAAGGCGCAGACGGCCACCCGCACCGGGCTGTCGAAGTTGCCGTAGACCTTCGGCGCGCGCCCGAACACGGACACGCACCTGGCAGCGACGTGCCCAAGGCTCTCGGGCTTGCCGTCGTCTTCGGGGACCTGGCATATCTGCCCGTATCCCTTGCGCTTCGACGACTCGATCGTCTCGACGAGGCGTCCCGTGTACTTGAAGCCAAGCATCTGCGGAAGGGCCGCCTGGGCGCGGCGGCTGACGTCGAGCGCGGTGTGGAAGTTCATGAGCGCGACCCCGTTTCGGATGGCGGCCCATACCCCCGCGCCCGGATTGAGCGCGACCGACCTTTCGGGCGAGAACGACTTGGGCCCCTCGAGGAAGGGCGGATGGTGCGTGACCAGGACGTCGGCGCCCAGCACCGAGGCCTTGCGTATGGCTTCCACCGTCGGGTCGAGGGCTACAGCAACCGAGGACACCGGAAGGGCCCCCTCGCCCACCGTGAGCCCCATGACGTCCCAGTCCTCCGCGTCCTTGCGGGGGAACTCCTTCAGCATCGCCTTCTCGAGCGACGCCACGGTGAACTTCTTCTCGGACTTGGCGAGGCCTTTCTGGCCGCGCTTGGCAATGGCCTTGTCCTTGTTCTTCTTGTCGGGCATGTAAGCCTCCTTAAAGTCGGATGGTCCTGCGCCCCCGCCCCGAGGTGGGAACGGTTATCTCCTTGTATCCCGCTTCGTATGCGGCCCTGTAGGCCGCATCGATGTCGCGGGCGACGTGCCTTGGCTCGTGGGAGTCGGTGCCTATGGTCATGGGGACCTCGGCGCGCCTGAACTCTTCCAGAAGAGCCGGGGCCGGGAACATCTCCTTGCAGGCATAGTAGCTTCCCGAGGTGTTCACCTCGATCATCCTGCCCCCGGCGTTCGCCGCGTCGGCCATGCGCCTGTAAAGGGGCGCCAGGTCGAACGACGGGTAGTGGTCGAACTTCTTGGCCAGGTCGGGATGGGACATGACGTCGAACCTGAGGGATGCATCGGACGCCGCGTCGCACCACAGGTCGACGTAACGCGACCAGATCCTGTCCGGCGCGCCTTCCTCGTCCCATGCGCCGCGCTGTGCCGGGTCGTCGAAGGGCCATGCGTCGACGAAGTGCACCGACCCGAGCACCAGGTCGAACCGGTCGAGGCCGTCCTGCCAGTCGTCGCGGTCCTCGCAAGCGCCAAGGTAGTCCAGCTCCACCCCCAGAAGCACGTCCATGTCGGCGTATCGTTCCTTTTCGGCCTGCACGGCCTCGATGTAGGCGGGCATGTCGTGCGAGGGAACAGAGAGGTACCCGACAGGGTCGAAGGCGGGGGAAAGCGGGTAGTGGTCGGTGAACGCGAGCGTGGTCAGCCCCGCCTCGTGCGCGAGGCGCGCGTATTCGGAAACCTCCCCTTCCCCATGCCCGCAGAACCCGGTATGGCAGTGCGTGTTGACGAGCTCCATCTATCTCTTCCAATCGATTGCTTTGGGAACTGCCGCGAGGAACGCGTCGACGTCCTCGCGCGTGGTGTAGCGCCCCATGGACGCGCGCACCTCGCAAAGCGCCTCGTCGGCGCCTATGCCCATGGCGGTCAGCACATGGCTGGGGTCGAGCGAAGACGACGAGCACGCGCTTCCGCCGGACACGGCGAAGCCAAGCGCGTCGAACCTGAGCACCGCGGTCTCGCTTTCGACCCCCGGGACCATGAAGTTGACTATGTTGGGAAGGTAGTCGAGGCTTCCCTCCTCCACGTCGACCGTGGCCTGCACGGCGTCCATGGTGGCGAGGTTTCTGTACATCTTGTCGCGCAGGAAGGCGAGCCTGTCCCGTTCGGACTGCATGCCTTCGACGGCCACGGCGCATGCTGCGGCGAACCCTGCCGCCGCAGCCACGTTCTGCGTGCCCGAGCGCCTTCCCGACTCCTGGCCGCCGCCTACCACCATAGCGTCGAACGGCACCCTGCTGCGCAGGAACAGGGCGCCGATGCCCTTCGGGCCGCCCACCTTGTGTGCGGAGAACGAGGCGGCGTCGACGCCGAGCCTTTCGAGGGAGAGCTCGGTCTTTCCCAGCGCCTGGGTGGCGTCTGTATGGAAGTAGGCCCCCACGTCGTGCGCGGCGGAGGCAAGCTGTTCGACGGGCTGTATGGCGCCCGTCTCGGAGTTGGCGGCCTGGACCGACACGAGGACGGTGTCGGGCCGAAGGGCCTCTTGCAGCCTCTCCACCTCGACGAAGCCGTCGCGGTTCGGGCTCAGGTAGGTGACGTCGAAGCCGGCGCGCTCGAGCCTTGCCAAGGCGGCCAGGACGGCGTCGTGTTCTATCTGGCTGCTTACAACATGGCCCTTGAAGCCGCCGTTCCCGCGCCTTTTGGACTCGCGCACCGCGGACGCGATGCCGAACAGCGCCGCGTTGTCCGCCTCGGTGGCACCCGAAGTGAACACGACCTGGTCGGGCCTTCCCGCGTCAAGCGAGCACGCCACGCTGCGGCGTGCCTGTTCAAGCGCCTTGAACGCGTCGCGGCCGGGCGTGGAAAGCGAGTTGGGGTTCATGTACGTGGCGCAGGCCTCGCGCCCAGTCTGCATGAAAGGCTCCATGGCGCGCTTGGCCTCTTCGCACAAAGGCGCGGTCGCCGCATAGTCGAGGTAGACGTAAGATGGCTCGAAGCGTTCGGTTGCGCCTTCCGCCGGTTCACGCCCCGTGCCGCAGCATGCCGCGCGCTTGCCAGGCATCAAAGCGCCCCCAGGCCCTGCAAGGCCGCATCCCGCACCTTGTTGGACAGTTCCTTGATCTGGGCCAGGGCGCTGGCGGGAGAATCCGCCGCGAACACGGCGTTTCCGCACACCAGGCAGTCGGCGCCCTTTTCGACCACCCTCGCCAAGGTTCCAAGCCCTATCCCCCCGTCCACCTGGATCGTGGGAGCGGCGTCGCGGGCGCGGGCCGTCTGCACGACTTCGGCCACCTTGTCTTCCGACCCCTCGATGTAGCTCTGGCCCGAGAACCCCGGCTCGACGCTCATGACGAGGACCATTTCCACCAGAGGGACGAGGTCGGCAACCACGGACGCAGGAGTGCCGGGCTTTATGGCGACGCCGGCCTTCGCGCCCATGCCGTGGATGGCTTCTATGGCCCGGAACGCCTCGTCTTCCGAAACCGCCTCGGCATGGAAGGTGACGACGTCGGCCCCGGCTTCGACGAACCACGGGATCTGACGCAGCGGGTTCGAGATCATGAGGTGGACGTCGAGCGGCATGGAGGTGGCCTTCTTCAGCTGCTTCACTAGGGGCACGCCCATGGTGAGGTTGGGGACGAAATGCCCGTCCATGACGTCGACGTGGACCCAGTCGGCGCCGGCGCCTTCGATCGTCGCCACGTCGCGGCCCATGTCCATGAAGTCTGCCGAGAGTATCGAAGGCGATATCATAACGGGCTCGAACATAGTCACGACCATATCGACGGGGGCGGTTTATAATCAGTCTGCTCTGCCATTCTAACCCATACGCCAAGGCGGGAGGACGCCAAGAGTTGCAGTTCTCGGGCGAAAAACGCGTCTTCTTCACTTACAACATGCCGTTCGGGAAGGTCACCGTGGCATCCGACGGCGAAGCGGTGACGAACGTCGCGTTGGGACGCATAGAACTTGGCGGAAAGTTCGCTCCCGATGCCGTCACCAACCAGTGCGCGAACCAGCTCGTCGAATACCTTTCGGGAAAGCGTTCGGTGTTCGACCTGCCTCTGGCCCCCAAGGGCACCGGCTTCCAGAAGCGCGTGTGGGAGGCAGTATGCGGCATTCCCTACTCGCATGTCGTCACCAGCAGGGAGCTGGCCGAGTCGATGGGAGCGCCCAAAGCCTACCGCATGGTGGGTTCGGCCGTCCGCCGCAACCCGATAATCGTTCTCATTCCCGCACACAGGGTCGTTCCGTCGTCGGGACACGTGGACAAGAGCGACGAGCACGCCGTGCTTCGCCAGGCCTTCCGCGAGCTGGAGAGGCGCTACGGATAGCGCCAAACCAGGCGCCGGGACCGCAGGGGTGGAATTACCGGAAAAGGTTCAGGAAGCGGTCGGCGAAGGTCTCTTCCGGCTGGTCTGGTTCGGGTTCGGCTTCGTCGGGAACCGATATGTCCGGCGTGGTCATGACGAACTGCACCGAGCGCACGTTCGAGTTCTGGGCCGACACGAACGACCTCGGGGCGAACTCGGGGAAGTCGAACTCGGTCATCATGTCGTCGATCTCGCCCTGCACGGCCGAGGGGAGCTTGGAGGTTTCGTCGTCGAGCGACTGTATGCCGCCGTTCAGCTGCTCCATCCCCGAAACGTAGCGGCGGATGCCGGATGCCAGGCTGGAAGAGCCGGACTCCAGGTCGCCTAGACCCGAAGCGAGCTGGTCAACCCCATCGACGTACTGCTCGACGCCTGAGGCGTATTTGCCATATTCGCCATCAAGCTGCTGCATGCCAGCGGCCATCTTTCCAATGGATTCCTTTAATGCATCAGGAAGCCCTGGGATACTCTCCACGGCCGCCTTCAACTCGGCCATTCCTTGCGCTTGCATCTCAATGCCTTTACCTAAGCTTGCTGTGCCATCCAAGATGGCATCCCCGCCCGAAGCTGCGCTCTCCGCTCCTTCCGCGGCCTGCGCGACGCCGTCGGAAAGCTGGTGAGCGCCGGCAACCAGCCCCGATCCGCCGCCTGCAAGCGAGCTTGACCCGCTGGCAACCTCGCTTACGCCGTCGGCAAGCTGCTGCATCCCGTCGGTGACGCCTGACGTGTCGGGAACATCGACCGGGGACGAGTAGGCCATGCCGACCACCTGGACGCCCGCCATTTCGAAGTCAGTGACGTCGGCGGAAAGCGAGAAGAAACCGTCCTTCCCGGGAAGTACGGTGAAAGCCACCGTCTGGTCGGCCCCGGCATCGGACACCGTCGCGCCATCCGCGACGAGGTTGCTGCACTTCTCAGGGTCCAGCGTGAAGGAGACCTGGAGCATGAAGCTGTCGAAGAACGCCGGGTCGACGTCAGGATTCTGCGACGTGCTCATCGCGATGTCGACATGCCCGTCGTTGCCCGCAAGCTCGGCGGCGTCGAGCTTCTTGCCATCGAGGGAGTACTCCAGATTGATGTCCCAAGGCAGCTCGACCTTCCCAAGGTTGCCCTGGTAGAAGAACGTTCCCTCGGGAACCTCGAACGTCGCAGCGTCGCCGACCAGCTCGATTCCCTCGGTCGTGGTCAGGTTCTTCACCAGCGAGTATTCCCCATGGTCCACCACGGTGCCGCCCTGCTCCACGTCGAAGCGGTTCACGACGTACGCACCTTCCGGGGCCCCGTCGTACGACAGGTCGACGTATGCGACCTCGGACTTCTGGAAGACGGCCTGCCCCTTGGCGGCTTCGGGTCCGGCCTGCTGGGCCTGTTCGCCCGACGCAGCCGCCGCAAGCGTTGCAGGAGCAGCCACGGGGACGGCGACCATTCCGACCGCCAGCGCGGCCGCCACGGCCACGGTCGCGGCGTTTCGCGAGGCCCACCTGAGCACGACGTTGCCACGCACGGACGAACGCGCAGGCACGAGCTTCAGGTCAGTGGCTTTCATGTCGTCTTTCATGGGTCCCTCCTAGGGGGAGTTTGCGTTCGTTGGGTTCGAAGAAGTCCGCGTTGCGCGTGGTCTTCCCGATGATGCGGTCAAGGTAGATGAGCAGCCCCGGAAGGAAGCACGTGACCATCGCCAGCGATATGAGGGCGCCCCGCCCGAGCAGCATGCCAAGCACCTGCACGGCGGAAAGCGAGGACGTCACGCCGAGGGCGAACCCGGCGGTCGCCAGTATGCCGGCGGACACCAGAAGCGACGGGAACGTCTCCCCCAGCGTTATGCGCACCGCCTCGCGGGGAAGGTGGCTTCTGCGGTGGCGCAGGTAGTGCGTGGTCAGCAGGATGCCGTAGTCTATGGTGGCCCCCAGCTGCACGGTGTTTATGACCAGGTACCCGATGAAGTTCATGTCGTCGCCCATGAAGTACGGGATGGAGAGGTTGATCCAAATGCCCGCCTCGATCGTCAGCAGCAGCACGATAGGCAGCATGAGCGAGCGGAACGTGAGCAAGAGCACGATGAATATGGCGATCACGGCTATAAGGCTGACGCGCACGTTGTCCACGGCGACTATCTTGCTCATGTCGTACAGGTTGGCCGACTGCCCCGCGGCGTAGAAGGTCTCGTAGTGGCTGGCTGCGGCGTCTTGCACCGACTGCACGGTGTCGAAGGCCTCCTCGCTTTCCGTGTCGGTGTCGACATAGGCCACGATGCGCGCCCAGCCGTCGGAGTAGAACTGGCCCGCCGCCTCTTCGGACAAGTACTCGACCGGGACCTGCGGCCCGACAGTGTGCGCGTACGACATGACGCCCTTCACGTTCGGAAGCGACGCAAGGTCGTCGGAAAGCTCGGCCTCCTTCGCGACGTCGCCCTTCGGAACCAGGACCACGACCGCGTTCTGCTGGCCGAACTCGTCCTGTATGGCCAGCACGTCCTGGCCGTAGCGCATGTCGGGTTCGGGCGAGTTGTTCTGGTAGGTGAACGTGTTGTGCGCCTGCCCCAGGAAGGCAGGGACCACGAGCAGCGCCACCAGCACGAGGGCGGGAATGCGCACCTTGGAAAGCGCCTTGTCGACCCCTTTGAACGACGGCATGAGACGCCTGTGCGCGGTCTTGTCAATCCACTTGTACAGGCCAAGCGTCAGCGCGGGCAGGAAAACCACCACCGTGACGAGGCTGAACAGAATGCCCTTCACCAGGTTGAGCCCCAGGTCGGCGCCTATTCCGAACTGCATGAAGGCCAGCGCGGCGAAACCGAAAAGCGTTGTGACGGCGGACGCGAGGATCGTGGTGACCGACTGCTTCATGGCGCGCGCCATGGCCCGCTCGGGGTCGCCTTCGCGCAACCGCTCGCGCCCGAACGCATGCAGCAGGAATATGGCGTAGTCCAGCGACACGGCCAGCTGCAGGATGGGGCTTACGGAATAAGTGATGAACGAGACCTCGCCCAGGAATATGTTCGTGCCCATGTTCATGAGGACGGACACGCCTATGGCTGCCACGAAGAGCAGCGGCTCTATCCAGGACATGGTGGACACGACCAACAGGAACAGGATGACGGGCACGATTATGGCGACTGCGCCAAGCACCTCT
>CBCTKQ010000072.1:0-8278 GCA_965147515.1 uncultured Eggerthellaceae bacterium
CCAACCCCCCCCCCCCACCCCCCGTCCCCTCCGTCTTTCGTCCGCCCTAACCTCACCCCGTGCACCCGCCGCTCGCCCACCTTCCAAACCGGCGTCTTTGAGAGAATTATTAATAACGCATGATTTGCATGTTGACGTAGGGGCGCAGTTCATCTGCGCCCGTATTGTGCCAACCGCCGGACAAAAAGACTATTCGGGGTTCACGACCTCCACAAGCTCAAGCTCGAAGTTCAGCGGCTTGCCGGCCATGGGGTGGTTCATGTCGAAGGTGACGTTGCCGCCCTTCTTGCCGACGATCTCGGCCGGGATGGGCATGCCGTCAGGCCCCTGGAAGTAAATCGTCCCGCTTTCGGGCAGGTCGGCCGAGTTAGGTATCCTGTCCAGCGGGATAGTCTGGATCAGATCTTCGTTCCGCTCTCCGTAGGCCTCTTCGGGCTCGAGGTGGATCGTCTTCTTCTCTCCCACCTCCATGTCGCGCACGGCCTCGTCGAAGCCCTTGATCATCTGCCCTCCCATGCAGGTGAATTCGATCGGCTCGTTGTGGTCGTATGACGAATCGAACACCTCGCCGTCGTCGAGCGTGCCCTTGTAGTGGACCTTTACCAGCTTGCCTTCGTTGCTCATCGTTCCTCCCGTTGCTCTACGTCTTCCAATGCGATGTCCGCAAGCGTCACCCTGTTCGCCACCAGCTCCGCGATGGGTTCGAGCAGGGCCGCGTCCGAATCCGAAAGCCCGACCCGCGCTATGCTCACCAGCTCGTCGGCCACGACCGAGGCGGCGTGTCCGTAAACCTTGCCTGCGTACCCGTCGGCCATCAACGACGCCTTCGCGGCCGCGACGTCAGCCTCGCCCACGCCGCGGAACAGGTCGTCCATGGCGTCCAGCGATGCCTTGTCGTAGAAGAGCCCCTTTATCAGGGCGGCGTAGGCTATAGCGCACTCCACTGGCATCGCGTCGGCCGGCCGGATCTCGATGTAGGTTTTCAGGCGCACGTCGTTGAAGAACATCGAAAGAGCGTGCTCCACGTCGTCGTGCGTCATCGCCTCGTCCGCGAATATCTCCCCGAACGTCTTCTCGGTGAACTCCTCGCGTCCGTCCACCATCTCGACGATCGCCGGCGTGTCCAGGATGTATTCCGCATATTCTTCAAGCGTGAAGCCTGGGTCCATCATCCCTGGGACGATCATGCACCTGTCAGGGTCGCACTTCTCCCACACCTCGGTGCGCATCAGCTGATGGGGCCGCACGTCGCCTTCGAACACCGGCGTGTTGTCGCAGATCAGCGACAACACGGGCACGCAGGCGCATGCAAGCCGCATCTTGCGCAGGCAGTCGTCTATCGATGTGTAGTCTATCGACACCTGCGTCGCCGCGCTTCCGCGCATCATGCATATGCCGAACATGGATATTGCGCCAAGGTAGCGGTTCATGAACTCGTAGCGCCTCTTGGGGATAAGCTGCAGGTCCACGGCGCGCCTTGTGGGGTGGTAGCCCGGCGTCAGAAGCTGGATGCCGTGCGGGTCAAGCTCGTCTTCGAGCCGCTTCTCGAACTGAAGGAACTCGCGCTTGGCGTCCTGAAGGCTTTCGAAGGGCCCGGCGGAAAGCTCCACCTGTGCGGCGGGCTCCAGCGTTATCGAAGCCCCCTTCCGCAGCAGGCCTATCAGGTTCCCCGCGCTCGAGCGTATCTCGCTGTCGTATTCCGGCGACAGCTTCTCCAGCAGCCACCGCTGCCCGAAGTCGCCCGCATACGACACCGGCTCGCCGTCGCCCTTCACCAGAGTGTGCTCAAGTTCGATGCCTATAGCCTTCGCCTCGTCCTTCACTCCGCCTTCGAAGTATTCGACTATCGCGTCGACGTTCTCGCGCCTTTTGGGCTGCTTGCTTTCCATGTTGGCTCTCCGTTTCGCTGCAACTTGGAACATTTTGCAGAACTCGTGTAGAATACCGATTCGAACGAACATGGTAGCATCCGAAGGCACACATCTTCCTTCGGTGCAAGAAGCGGGGGCATTTCGTGACATTCGGGTCATATGCATACTTGATCGGGCCGTCTTCGGCCATGCATGCTCCTGCCAACCCCCGACGACGTCTCTAGCGCGGCAGCCGAAGGCTTCTGTGCGCCTCGCGTGCGCTTCCTGCAAGCCGTCTCACTGGCTGTTCGCGCAAAGCTTCTCAAAGGCTCAAGCGGCCCTTTGCCGCTGCATTCCCATTGGCACTGCTCGTTTTCGAAGGACTGATACTGATGACATACAAGGCTGGAATCGTTGGAGGCGCAGGATTCGCCGGCATCGAGCTGGCGCGCATCCTGCTCCAACATCCAGGGTTCGACCTCTGCGCGGTAACCTCCGACGCATTGGCCGAAACGCCGCTCTCAAAGGCATACCCTGCCTTTTCGGGCCATACCGACCTCGTCTTCCAGCGCAACGACGAGGCCGACATGTCCTCGCTTGACGTCGCGTTTTTGGCCGTCCCGCACACGGCGGCCTTGAAGCACGCCCCAGCGCTGCTCGAATCCGGGGTCACGGTGGTCGACCTGTCCGCCGACTTCCGTCTGAAGGACGCCGCCGTCTACGAAAGCTACTACGACGCCGCACACACTCAGCCCGAGCTTCTGGCCTCCGCCGCGTTCGGGCTTCCCGAGCTGTTCCCGCAGGCGTTGGAAGACGCCGCGGACGCAGTGCGCAAGGGCTCCCCCGCGCTCGTTGCATGCGCGGGCTGCTATCCCACCGCCACTTCGCTTGCCGCGGCCCCGGCCGTGCGCGCGGGGCTGGTGCGCGACGGCGCCACGGTGGTGGTCGACGCCATATCCGGCGTCACGGGCGCGGGCAAGAAGGCGACCGAGCGCACGCATTTCTGCTTCGCGAACGACAACCTCGAGGCGTACGGCGTCACCACGCACAGGCACACCCCTGAAATCGAGCAGATACTCGGGCTTTCCGGCCGCATCGTGTTCACGCCGCATCTGGCGCCGCTCAACCGCGGACTTCTGTCGACGGTCACCATCCCGCTTGGCGAAGGCGGCGGCCTTGCGTCCACGGCCGACTTCGTCGACCTGTACGAAGGCTTCTACGAGGGGTGCGCGTTCGTCGACGTCATGCCGGAAGGCGTCTTCCCCAAGACGTCGTCGGTCGTTGGCACCAACCATGCACACGTCGGCGTCGCCTTCGACTCTCGCACGAACAGCCTTGTCGCCGTCGGCGCCATAGACAACCTCTGCAAGGGCGCGGCCGGGCAGGCGGTCCAGTGCGCGAACGTCGTGTTCGGCCTTCCCGAGACGGCAGGGCTCGCCTCCGTGGGACTTCCGGTTTAGGCGGCCGCCATGAGCATAGTCAACGACCCATACGCCCAAGAACACGGGTTCGCGTTCCTTCCAGACGGCGGCGTCTCCTCCGCTAAGGGGTTCAAGGCGTCCGGCGTCCACGCAGGGTTCCGCAAGAACGCGTCCAAGCCCGACCTTGCGCTAGTCGTGGCCGACGAGCCCTGCGCTGCCGCAGCCGCCTTCACGAAGAACGTGTTCTGCGCCGCCCCGGTGCAGTTCTCCAAGGCGCAGCTGGCCGCCTCGTCGGGGTGCGCCTCCTATGGATGCATGCGCGCCGTGGCCATCAACTCGGGAAACGCAAACGCCGCCACGGGCGATGCGGGCCTTGAGGCATGCGCCGCCGAGGCCGACATGGTCGCACAGGTCGTGGGCTGCCCGGCGTCCGAGGTGCTGGTGGCATCCACGGGCGTCATCGGCGTGCAGCTTCCACTCGGGCCTTTCGAAGAGGGGCTTCCACAGGCCGCGTCCGCCCTCTCGCATGACGGCGGGGCAAGCGCCGCGCTGGCCATAATGACCACCGACACGCGCCCGAAGGAATGCGCGGCATCGTTCGACGGCGCGCCCTTCGGCTACGAGGGGGCAACCTTCACCGTGGGGGGAATGGCGAAGGGTTCGGGCATGATAATGCCCAACGTCGCCACCATGATAGCGGTGCTGACCACCGACGCCCCCGTCAAGGAGGCCGACCTCTACACGGCCCTGCGAGGCGCCGTCGATGCAAGCTTCAACAAGGTCACGGTCGACTCCGACACCTCCACCAACGACACCTGCATACTCATGGCGTCCGGCGCAGCCGCGCCCGGTGCGCAGCCCTTCGAGCCCGGAACCCAGGCGTACCTTGCGTTCGAAGGCGCGCTGCGCCAGGTTTGCGTGACGCTCGCCCGCGCCATGGCAGCCGACGGGGAGGGGGCCACGAAGCTGGTCGACGTCACCGTTGCGGGCGCCGCGTCCGCCGGCGACGCCGACGCGGCCGCGCGCACGGTGGCCAACTCGCCCCTGGTCAAGACCGCCATCGCCGGCCACGACGCCAACTGGGGCCGCATAGCCGCCGCCTTGGGCCGCTCGGGTGCGGCCTTCTCGCAGGAAAGCGTAGACATCGACATCATGGGAATGCCGGTATGCAGGGGCGGCCTGGCCCAGGAATTCGACGAGGACGAGGCCCTGCGCCGCTTCGAGGCCCCCGAGATAGCAATCGACGTGGACCTTCATGCCGGCGACCATTCCACTACGGTGTGGACGTGCGACATGACCCACGACTACATAAGCATCAACGCAGACTACAGGACATAGACGAAGGGTTCGGGAATGAAGTTCGACAAGGAGGAAAGGCCCGCAGGCGTGTCGCCCGTCACGGGCCAGGTGCTTACCGAGGCCATGCCTTGGATCAAGAACGTGACCGGCAAGACCGTGGTGATCAAGTACGGCGGCGCCGCGATGATCGACGGCCAGCTTCGCCGCGACGTCATGGCGGACATCGTGCTGCTGAAGATCATCGGCATCAACCCCGTCATAGTGCACGGGGGCGGCAAGGCCATAAACCGCGCCATGGAAAAGGAAGGCATCGAGGTGCAGTTCGTGGACGGCCTGCGCGTCACCACCGACGAAGCCGTGCAGCTCGTGCGCACGGTGCTGATGGGCGAGGTCAACCAAGACCTGGTGCAGGCCATGAACCAGCACGGCAACATGGCCGTGGGGATCAGCGGGGCCGATGCGGGCGTCATAGTCGCCGAGCAACAAGACCCGGCGCTCGGGCGCGTGGGGCGCATCACGCAAATCAACCCCGCGCTCATCGAGGACCTCGTGGCCGCCGACTACATCCCCGTCATCGCCTCCATCGCCATCGGCGAGGACGGCGGCATATTCAACATCAACGCCGACTTCGCGGCCGGGCACATCGCCGCGGCCATAGGCGCGCACAAGGTCATCTTCCTCACCGACGTGGACGGCCTCTACATGGACTACCCCGACCCCTCGTCGCTGGTGGCCAGCCTCACTTCCAGCGAGGCCAAGCAGATCATCGAGGAAGGCTCGAACACCGGCGGCATGATCCCGAAGCTCGACTCGGCCGTGCTGGCGCTGGACGCAGGGGTGCACCGTGCCCACATAGTGAACGGCACCACCCCGCACGCGCTGATACTCGAGATGCTCACCGACAAGGGCATCGGCACCATGGTCACCGCAACTTCGGCCCCTGACGACTTCGACGCAGCGCCGCTCGGCAACTTCGCGTCGAAGCTCATCGAAAGCAGATAGCGGAAACGGAGGAACAATGTCGCTCGAACAGGAGAAACAGCTCGAATCCGAATACGTGATGCCGACGTTCGCGCGCAGCGACGTCGAGTTCGTGTCCGGCCGCGGGATGCACCTCACCGACTCCGAAGGGAAGGAATACCTCGACTTCCTCTCGGGCATCGGGGTTTGCTCGCTCGGACATTGCCACCCCAAGGTGGTCGCTGCGCTGTCGGAACAGGCCTCGAAGCTGATCCATGTAAGCAACTACTTCTACATAGAAGGAAGGGGGCGCCTGGCCGAGAGGCTTTCCGAGCTGCTGAACGTGGGCAACGGCGCAGCGGGGGTGGCCCCCAAGACGTGGAAGGCGTTCTTCGCCAACTCGGGCGCCGAGGCCAACGAATGCGCCATAAAGCTGGCGCGCCTGCGCGCGAAGCGCCAGGCCTCTTTGAAGGGGCAGAACCCCGACCTCGCCCCGTCGGTGGTGGTCACCTTGGTGAAGAGCTTCCACGGCCGCACGCTTGCGACCCTTGCCGCAACCGGCCAGGCGGCCCTGCACTCGGGCTTCGAGCCCATGCCGGAAGGCTTCCTCCCCACGCCCATAAACGACGCCGACTCGCTGCGCGCGCTGTTCGACACAATGGGCGGTTCCATATGCGCGGTGATGCTGGAATGCATCCAGGGCGAATCTGGCGTGCATGTGTGCAGCGCAGACTTCCTGCGCGAGGTGCGCAGGCTGTGCAGCGAGAACAACGCGCTCATGATATGCGACGAGGTGCAGTGCGGCATGTTCCGCACGGGAAAGCCGTTCGGCTTCCAGAACTTCGGCATCGTGCCCGACGTCGTCACCATCGCCAAGGGCATCGCGTCGGGGATGCCGGCGGGCGCATGCTGCGCCGTCGAGGAAGTCGCAAACGTCATGGAGCCTGGCAAGCACGGGTCCACCTTCGGCGGAAGCAACCTGGCGGTGGCTGCGGCCAACGCCACGCTCGACGAGCTGTCGAAGCCCGAATACGCCGCCAGCGTCCAAGAGGTCGGC
Organism: uncultured Eggerthellaceae bacterium; assembly: GCA_965147515.1. Lineage (GTDB taxonomy): Bacteria > Actinomycetota > Coriobacteriia > Coriobacteriales > Eggerthellaceae > MGBC163016. The sequence goes on from CBCTKQ010000072.1 coordinate 6,588, forward strand.
GAATACCTCAGGAACAAGCTGGAAGGCATGCCCCAGGTGGATTCCGTCAGGGGCCTGGGCCTCATGGTGGGCTGCGACCTGGCGGAAGGCGTCGACGCGCACGACGTGGTCAAGGCGGCGCTCAAGGACGGGCTCGTCATAAACGCCACGGGCCCGCGCACCTTGCGCTTCCTCCCGCCGCTCGTCTGCTCGAAGTACGACGTGGACGTGTTCGCGGAGAAGCTGGCTGCTACACTGAACCGCGTCGGATAGGAATCACGCGCATGCCGGCTTGCAGGCGGTGCGCTGGCGACGTTCCGTCGCACGGAAAGCACCGCAAGGCCGCAGCGCCTCACATATAAGGAAACCAACCAAGGGCCCGCATCGGGCCCAGAAGGAAGGACAGGGGGAACCATGGCAGAGGGAACGAAGAAGGAAAGGGCCATACTGGCATACAGCGGAGGCCTCGACACCAGCATCTGCATAAAGTGGCTGCAGGAGAACAAGGACCTCGACATCATCGCGGTGGTGGGCGACGTCGGGCAGGAGCACGGAAGCCTGGAAGACGTCAAGCAGCGCGCGCTTGCTTCCGGCGCCATCGACTGCTTGGTGGTCGACATGCGCGAAGACTACGCCGACGACATCCTGGCGAAGGCGCTGGCCGCAAACGCCCTTTACGAGAACAAGTACCCGCTGCTCTCGGCCCTTTCGCGCCCCATCATATCGAAGCATCTCGTGAACGCGGCGCACGAGTACGGCGCCAAGTACATCGCCCATGGCTGCACGGGCAAGGGCAACGACCAGGTCCGCTTCGAAACGTCCGTCCTGGCCCTCGATCCCACCCTGCAGATCATCGCGCCAGTGCGCGAGTGGGACCTTGGAAGCCGCGACAGCGAGATGGCCTGGGCGCGCGAGCGTGGCGTTCCGGTGCCCACCACCAGCGAGAAGCCCTACTCCATCGACGACAACGTGTGGGGCCGCGCAATCGAATGCGGCGTGCTCGAGAACCCCTGGAACGAGCCGCCTGACGACATCTGGACGATGACCGTCAGCCCGATGGACGCCCCCGACGAGCCCACCTACGTCGACGTGCAGTTCGAAGGTGGCCTTCCCGTCGCCATCGACGGCGAGCGCATGAGCTTCCTCGACATCATCTACAAGATGAACGAGATCGCAGGCAGCAACGGCTTCGGCCGCCTGGACATCATGGAGAACAGGCTCGTCGGCGTGAAGAGCCGCGAATGCTACGAGGTCCCCGGATCGCTTTCGCTGATCGTGGCCCACAAGGCCCTGGAAGACATGGTGCTCGAGCGCGACCTTCTGCACTACAAGCTGGGCGCCGAGCTCACCTGGGCCGACCAGGTTTACAACTCGCTCTACTACTCGCCGCTGAAGATCGCCCTCGACGGGTTCTTCGCCGAAACCCAGCGCTATGTCACGGGCACCGTGCGCATGCGCTTCTACAAGGGCAACTGCGACGTCGTCGGCGTCAAGAGCGACTACTCCCTCTACGACCACGGCCTGGCAACCTACGACGACTCCGACACGTTCAACCACGACTCCGCCAAGGGCTTCATCGACCTGTTCGGGCTGCGCAACAAGGTGTGGTCGGAAAACAGGCATTCCATGGACGCGGTGCACGAGCAGCTTGCAGGCGTGGCTGAAACCAAGGACGAGTTCGCCGAATAGGAGAAGCCCATGGCACTCTGGTC
>CBCTKQ010000073.1:0-8120 GCA_965147515.1 uncultured Eggerthellaceae bacterium
CCACGCCGCGGGAGCCGATCCCCGCGGAGGAGCGCGGATGCTTCTATGCCATTAGATGTGCTCTAATGGCATATTCCTGAAAACCTTTCCTATTGCAATTACGCGTAGAACAGGATCTCGTTGTAGGTGGGCACGGGCCAGTGCTCGCGGGCGACGATGATCTCCATCGCGTCGACGGCGTCGCGCAGGTCGTCCATGACCGGGATGATCTCGTGCGCATTCATGTCGGCGCGCTTCTGCTGGTCATCGATTTCCAGCGACGCGTAATGCAGTTCGTGCAGCTTCGCCAGATGCTCGTTGATGACCGCAGCGCCGTCCATCAGCGCCTTCAGCTTCTTCTCCTGCGCGGAGGTGTCGGCCTCGGGACACACCTGCTTCACCTTCCACAGGTTCTCGGCCACTTCGGCGGCGAACTGGTTGATGGCGGGCAGGTAATCGCGGCGCACCAGGCGTTTCATCGTGCGAATCTCGATGTTCAGCGTCTTGTTGTACTTCTCCAGCTTCACCTCGTAGCGGCTGCGCACCTCCACCTCGTTCAGCACGTTGAACTCCCCGAACAGGTCGATGGACTTCTGAGAGACGAAGCACGGCAGCGCGTCGGCAGTGGTCTTGTTGTTGGCAAGGCCGCGGCGGGCGGCCTCGATGGGCCATTCGTCGGAGTATCCGTCGCCGTTGAAGATGATGCGCTGGTGGTCGCGCAGCGTGCGCTTGACGTATTCCCTTGCCGCCTCCTCGAACTGGTCGGCAGGGACGCCTTCCATCTCGTCTGCGAACTCCTTGAGCGACTTCGCCATGGCAGTGTTGAGGATCATGTTGCAGTCGGACAGGTTCTGCTGCGAGCCAGGCATGCGGAACTCGAACTTGTTGCCCGTGAACGCGAATGGGGACGTGCGGTTGCGGTCGGTGTTGTCCTTCAGGAAGTTGGGCAGCTCGTCCACCCCCAGGTCCATCTCGGTACGCTTGGCCGTCTCGTACTCGTCGTCGCCGGATATCAGCGCGTCCACCACGCGGCCCAGCTCGTCGCCGAGGAACATCGACACGATGGCCGGCGGCGCCTCGTTGGCGCCAAGGCGATGGTCGTTGCCGGCAGATGCGGCCGACATGCGCAGCAGCTCCTGATAGTCGTCGACGGCCTGCACGACTCCTGCAAGGAACACCATGAAACGAAGGTTGGATATGGGGTTCTCACCGGGATCGAGCAGGTTCTTTCCGTTAGCGGAGATGGACCAGTTGTTGTGCTTGCCCGAGCCGTTGATGTGCTCGAAGGGCTTCTCGTGCTCGAGGCACACCAGCCCGTAATGGCTAGCGAGAAGCTTCATCTCCTCCATGGTAAGCAGGTTCTGGTCCACCGCGCGGTTGGCGTTCGAGAACAGCGGCGCAAGCTCGTGCTGGCAGGGCGCCACCTCGTTGTGCTTCGTTTTGGCGGGCACGCCCAGCTTCCACAGCTCGTCGTCGAGTTCCTTCATGAAGTTGTTGACCGACGGGCGGATGGCCCCGAAGTAGTGCTCTTCGAGTTCCTGCCCCTTGCACGGCGAATAGCCGAACATGGTGCGTCCCGTCAGCACCAGGTCGAGCCGCTTCACGAAGTCCTTCTCGGAGATGAGGAAGTATTCCTGCTCGGCGCCGAGCGTGGTGACCACGCGCTGGTATGGCTCGCCGAACAGCTCGAGCACGCGGTTCGCTTGCACGTCGATGGCCTTCATCGAGCGCAGAAGCGGCGTCTTCTTGTCCAGCGCCTCGCCCGTGTACGAGCAGAAGGCGGTGGGGATGCACAGCACCTCGTCCTTGATGAACGCGAAGCTGGTGGGGTCCCAGGCGGTGTAGCCGCGCGCCTCGAACGTGGCACGAAGGCCGCCCGAAGGGAACGACGACGCGTCGGGTTCGCCCTGGATGAGCTCCTTGCCCGAGAACGTCATGATGGCATGGCCGTCGTCAATGGGGTCGATGAAGCTGTCGTGCTTTTCGGACGTTATGCCAGACAGAGGCTGGAACCAGTGCGTGTAGTGCGTGGCGCCCAGCTCGATGGCCCATTCCTTCATGGCGTGAGCGACCACGTTTGCCACATCCAGGTCGAGCGGCGCGCCTTCCTTGATGGTCTTGAGCAGACGCTTGTAGGTAGCGGAGGGCAGCCGCTCCTGCATCGTGTGCTCGTCGAATACCAGTGTTCCGTAGATGTCCATCACCTTAGACATGGCCACTCCTAGTCCGAATTGCGGATGCTTCGATAGTACCAATTGTTGACTGGAAATGTTTCAGGAGTTTTTCGACCATGTTTAATGTTCGCGCGAAACCGCAACAGAACGGGCGCAGGCAAGCTGCGCGCCTACGGCAATATGCAATGTGACAAAAGCCAACGCCCCCCGTCACAAGCGGGGAAGCGCGGCGATGCGAACCAAGCTTGCGAGGCTGCGGCGCAGGCGTTCGCGAAGACGGGGTTCGAGGACTGTCTGAGGAGCCGCGAAGCGGCGACGAGTTCCGCAGAACCTTCGCGAAACGCCAAGACGCGGGGGCCGAGTCGCTTGGGAGCGTCGCCGCGCATCCCCGAAACAAGTCGCCAAACGGGATGATTAGAACTTCCTGAAGCGGTCGTAGCGCTGGCGGCGCAGCTCTTCGGCATCCATCTGCGCCAGCTCGTCCAGGGCGCCCTTCAGATACAGCCACACGGCCGCAGCGGCCTGGTCGGGGTTCTCATGGGCAGGGCCGTGACCCTCGGGGACGATGTCCTCGATTATGCCCATCTCAAGCGCGTCCTGGGCGCTCATCTTCATGACTTCGGCGGCCTCGGGAGCGCGCGAGCCGTCCTTCCAAAGGATGCTGGCGAAGCCTTCCGGCGAAAGCACCGAGTACACTGCGTTTTCCTGCATAGCCACCTTGTTGGCCACGGCAAGCGCCAGCGCGCCACCCGAGCCGCCCTCGCCCAGCACGATGGAAACGACCGGCACGGTTAGCCCCGACATGAGCGCCAGGCTTTCCGCTATGGCGTTGCCCATGCCGCGCTCTTCGGCCTCTTTCCCGCAGAATGCGCCCTGCGTGTCCACGAAGCACACGATGGGGCGCCCGAACTTCTCGGCCTGACGCATGAGGCGCATCGCCTTGCGGTAGCCCTCGGGCTGGGGGCAGCCGAAGTTGCGCGCGATCTTGTCCTTCAGGTCGGAGCCCTTCTCCTCGGCGACGACGGTGACGACGCGGTCGCCCAGGCGTCCTATGCCGCCGATGATGGCACCGTCGTCCGCATATGCCCGGTCGCCGTGAAGTTCGACGAACTCGTCGAACATGGTGTCGATGTAGAAACGCGAGGTGGGCCTGTGCACGTTGCGCGCAAGCTTCACGCTGGCCCAGGCATGGTTGGACGGGTCTCCTTGCTGGGACTGCGATTCCTTCAGATACGGCGCGTCAGCCACGCCCTTGTTGCGCAGAACCCACCAACGCCCCGCCTTTCCGGCATGCTCCGTGAGCGACTTGCCCAGCGTGCTTCCGATGTCGGCAAGCCCGCGGGCTATGTTGTCCAGCGAAGGAGGCAGCGTCTCGGCTCCGATGATTCCCTGTATGGCCTCGGGGAGCACGATGGGCTGCTGGCCTTCCTCCTGCAGGACGCCTGCGTCTTCGGAACCGTCGCCTGGCGCGCCTTGCACCCCATCGCCGTCGACGGAATCGACATAGGATGCCGGGCCTTTGCCGTCGCCGTGCAGCCTCATAAGCTGTGCCAATGCGTCGCGCATCTGCCCACGTTCGACTATGGCGTCGATCAAGCCATGCTCGAGCGCGAATTCGGCCGTTTGGAAGTCGTCGGGGAGCGCCTGCTTGATGGTGTCTTGTATGACGCGCCTGCCCGCGAAGCCGATATTGGCCCCGGGTTCGGCCAGCATGACATCGCCCAAGGTGGCGAACGATGCCGTCACTCCCCCGGTGGTGGGGTCGGTCAGCACGGAGACGTACAGCAGGCCTGCGTCGCCGTGCGCCTGCACGGCGGCCGACACCTTGGCCATCTGCATGAGCGAGACGAGCCCCTCCTGCATGCGGGCGCCGCCCGACGCGGAGAACACCACCGCAGGAAGGCCCTGCTCGATGGCGCGTTCGAACATGCGGGCAAGCTTCTCCCCCACCACGTGTCCCATGGATCCCATGATGAAGGAAGGTTCCATCACCCCGAACGCCACGGGGATCCCCTTGATGCGCGCGCTTCCGCAACGCACGCCCTCTTCGTAACCGCTGCGCGTGCGCGCCTTCTCTATTATGCCGTCGAAGCCGGTGAACCCGAGCGCGTCGGTCTCCTCGACGTCGGAGAACCACTCCTCCACGCTGCCCTCGTCGAAGGTGAGCGCGATGCGCTCGTCGGAGGAAAGCCTGGACAGCTGCCCGCACACGGGGCAGCGGTATCCGCGCGCCACCACGGCCCTGTTGTCGCTGGTGAGCCCGCAGTGCGCGCACTTGCGCCATTCAACGGGCTGCAGCACCGACGCGGCCAGGCCGATGTCGTCGCCGATGACGTCGGTGGTGGCACGTTCCCAGAGCTTCATGGACTTGTCGCCCGAAAGCGGTACGAGAAGCAGGATGTCGCGCCTTATGCACTCCTCGGCCAGCAGGTCGGTCGGCGTGGCGTTCGATGCGCACAGGATGGTGCGCGCCTCGCATTCCTCGGCCGCCTTCAAAATGGCGTACTCGTTCTCGAACAGGCGCGCGTTGAACTTGGCACCCAGGCTTACCGGGTTGGTGGACCCGCCGAACGCGAAGCCGCGCAGCTTGTCGTCGGTCGCGGTAGTGAACAGAGGGTGCACCTGCGCGTCGTTGGCGGCCCGCACCACGGACTTCAGCGGGTTGCCGTAGCCTGCGGCAAGAACCGCTCCGGGACGCCTGTCGGACAGTGCGTCGAGGTTGTAGAAGACGCTCGGGCGGCCTTCGTGCTGGCCGCTTCCGGTTTCGTTTCCAGACGTGCTGTTCATGGGCTACCTCGGGGGACTAGTTTGCAAGCATGTACTTCTGAAGGGCCTCGGCTGCCACGGCGTCGCCTTTGAAGGCCTTCGTCTCGGCCTTGCAGAAACGCTTTCCGCTCTGCAGTATGGTGGCCTCCAGGCGGATGGTGTCTCCGGGAAGCACCGTCTCGCGGAAGCGGCCCTTGTCGATGCCGGCGAAGTACCCGACGCCCACCTCGCGGTCGGGGTCAGCGAAGATGCAGCAGCATGCAGCCTGAGCGAGCGCCTCCATTATGAGCACGCCCGGGAACACCGGCTGTCCGGGGAAATGCCCCTGGAAAATGGGGAGGTCGGGCGACACGTCAAGCTCGGCCACGATGCGCTTTCCGGGCTCGCATTCCAGGATGCGCGTGACCCACAGAAACGGGTCGCGGTGCGGAAGCAGCTGCTTCACGCCTTCCTGGTCGCATGGGAACGTTACGGGCTTTTCCGCCATTTACTGCTCCTTGAACGGCGCGATGGCCAGCGTGGCGTTGTGGCCGCCGAACCCGATGGAGTTCGACAGCGCCACCTCCTGGGGGTAGTCGCGCTTCGCTTCCTTGAACACGGTGACCGCGCACTCGGGGTCGGCTTCCTCGAAGCCGACCGTGGGAGGCACCAGGTCGTTTGCCACCGACATGGCCGTCACTATGGCCTCGACGGCTCCGGCCGCGCCCAGCATGTGGCCCGTCATGCCCTTGGTGGACGTGACGGGTATTTCCGAGAAGTCGACGCCTTGCAGCATGCAGAACGCCCGCGCTTCGGTGGAATCGTTGATCGCCGTTGAGGTTCCGTGCGCGTTGAGGTGCCCAACGTCCTCGGGGGCCATGCCCGCGTCGTCGAGCGCGTTCCGCATTGCTCGAACGACACCTTCGCCCGACGGGTCGGGCGACGTTATGTGGTACGCGTCGCAGGACGTGCCGAAGCCCACGACCTCGGCGATTATGTTCGCGCCGCGCGCAAGCGCGCCTTCCAGGGTCTCCATGACCACGGCGCCCGCGCCTTCGCCCGCAACGAACCCGTCGCGGTTGACGTCGAAGGGACGGCTTGCCTTCTGGGGGTCGTCCGAATGCGACAGCGCACCGAGGTTCGAGAAGCCGGCTATGGATATGTCGCAAACCGATTCCTCGGAGCCGCCTGCAAGCGCGTAGTCGGCCATGCCGTACTTGATCAGGCGGTAGGCCTCGCCGATGCACTGCGCGCCGGTGGTGCATGCCACCACGGAGTTGCTGCACTCGCCCTTCAGCCCGAAACGGATGGCTATCTCGCCGGCTGCGATGTTCGAGATCATGGTGGGGATGAACAAGGGGTTCACGCGCTTAGCGCCCTTTTCGTTCAGCTTGACCGACTCGGACGTGAAGATCTCCATGCCGCCTATGCCGCTGCCGAATATGGTCGCGAAACGGTTGGCGTCCGTGCCCTGGGGGAGCACGAACCCGGCCTCGGTGGCCCCGTCTGCGCCTTCCTCGGCGACCTGCGCGAAGCCGGCCTGCTTCATGGCCTCGTCGGCGGCGACCACGGCGTACTGGACGAAGCGCTCCCAACGACGGGCCTGCTTCTTGGTGAGCCCGTGCTCGGTGCCTTCGAAGTCGGTCACGGTGCCGGCGACGTGCACGTTGACTGCCTCGGAGGCTTCGGTTTCGAGCGGCTTGATGCCGCATTCGCCTGCGACGGCCGCCTCGAACAAGCGGTCGGCGCCGATGCCGACAGGCGACACGGCTCCGACTCCGGTGATTACTACCCTACGGGGGTTGATGGCATCCATTTCCCATCCCATCGGTTCGGGGTCTGATTTGCTATTGAAACACGCTGGTAGATTATAGTGAAATTCCTCCGTCGACGCCCAGGACTTGCCCGGTTATGTAAGAGGCTTCCTCGCTTGCAAGGAAGGCCACGGCGTTGGCGACGTCCTGCGGCTGGCCCAGGCGGCCTGCGGCGATCCTGCCGGTTAGGGCCTCCTGCGCCTTGCCGTCGAGGGCGGCGGTCATGGCCGTCTCGATGAAGCCCGGCGCCACGGCGTTCACGGTTATGTTGCGGCTTCCCAGCTCCTTGGCTGCCGACTTCGTCATGCCTATGATGCCTGCCTTCGACGCCGAGTAGTTCACCTGCCCGGCGTTGCCGTAGACCCCGACCACGCTGGAGATGTTCACTATGCGGCCGTAACGCTGTTTGGTCATGAGCGGAACAACGTGACGCATGCAGTTGAACGCGCCTCCCAGGTTGGTGTCTATGACGGCCTGGAACTGGTCTTCCTTCATGCGCATCAGAAGCCCGTCGCGCGTTATGCCCGCGTTGTTCACGAGCACGTCTATGCGCCCGAACTCGTCCTTGACGTCGGCCACCATCTGCTTGACCGCGTCGAAGTCGGACACATCGCACTGGACGGCAAGCGCAAGAACCCCATAGGCCGCGGCCAGGCGGTCCACCAGGTCCTTCGCAGCCTGGGCGCTGGAGTCGCTGTGATGGTTCACCACCACGGCGAAGTTGTTGGCGGCAAGCTGCTCGGCCACTGCGGCGCCGATTCCCTGGGCCGCTCCTGTGACTAGCGCCACGCGCTGGTTGATTTCAGTCATTCTGACCTGCCTTAGGCGTTGTTGGTGATGTATTCGTGCACCTGGGTCTCGTTGCCCACCAGGTGCCGCTCGGTGGAGCGGTCGATGCGCTTGACCAGGTTGGTCAGCACGTTGCCGAAGCCTATCTCGACGAACTCGGTCTCGCCGTCGTCGATAAGCGCGCGGATGCTTTCCTCGAACAGCACCTCGTCGTTCACGTGACGGCCCAGGCGCTTCGCCGCCTCTTCCACGAGGAAGGGCTGCGCGTCGGTGTTGCATATGAGCGTTATCTCGGGCTCGCGGAAGTCGAGCGAGCTGCAGAACTTCTCGACGTCGTCGGCCGCAGGCGACATGAGGGGCGAGTGGAACGCACCGGACGTGGCCAGGCGCACGCTTTTCTTGCCTGCGTCGGCCCAGAGCTTCTGCGCCCGTTCCAGAGCGGAATCGTGGCCGGACACAACCACCTGCGAGGGGCCGTTGTGGTTGGCGCACACGAGCACGTCGCTTCCGGCGGCCTGGGCGCACACGTCCTGGGCGTCGGAAAGGTTCGCCCCGATGAGCGCCACCATGCCGCCAGGCTGGGCGGCGCAAGCCGCAGCCATGCTTTCGGAACGCACCT
>CBCTKQ010000074.1:0-8089 GCA_965147515.1 uncultured Eggerthellaceae bacterium
CCGCAGGACGACGGCTCCGAGTGCGGCGAGAGCGGCGTCGCGTTCACGCCCGAACGCGCGGCGAAGTACCGCATCCTGCTGGTCGACGACAACATGCTGAACCGCGAGATAGCCGAGGACCTCCTGCTTGACGCCGGGTTCCAGGTGGACAAGGCGGTCGACGGACAGGACGCCCTGGACAGGCTGCTTGAGATGGGGCCGGGGCATTTCGACCTGGTGCTGATGGACATACAGATGCCGGTCATGAACGGCTACGAGGCGGCGAAGGCGATCCGGGCGTTCGACGACCCGGTGCTGGCCGGCATACCCATACTCGCCGTCACGGCCGACGCGTTCGACGAGGACCGCGACAAGGCGCTCGAGTGCGGCATGAACGGGCACCTTCCCAAGCCCATAGAGGTCGAGAAGCTATTCGGCTTCCTTGACTCGCTGCTAGGGGAATAGCTGGGCAAGGTGGTCGAGGTGGTCGGTGTGTCGCGTGTCGTTCCCTTTTCGGGAGTTTTCAAGCCAAAGAGTTAGGAGGAGCTCGTGGACCGGGTACTTGAAAGCTGCATCACGGCTTTCGATTGCGTGAACAGGCCTCTGGGGATCTCGGAGGTGTTGCTCGACTCGAAGGGAAAGCCCTACGACGCGATCATACGGTATCTAAACGAAGACATGGCTGCGCTGTTCGGTTGCAAGCCCGCCGACTTCATGGGAGTGAACGTCTACGAGCTTTGGGCCGACGGGGACACCATCTGGCTTGAAAGGTTCCACCGCGCCGCCTTCTTCGGCGAACGCAGCGAGTTCGAGGTTGTCAACAGGGCGTACAACTCCTTCGAAAGCGTGGTCGTGTTCCCCATATGCGAGGGCTATTGCGGATACGAGGTGCGCGACGTGACCAGCTGGATCTCCAGCGCGCACTATGCCATGGAAAGCATGCTGGCGGGCATGTTCTTCTACGAGCCCGGCACGGGGTACGTGTTCATGACCGACGCGGCCAGGGAATGCTGCGGGGCCAAGTTCGACGAGCATTACTCGAACGTGCGCGAGTTCGTGCGGGCCGTGTTCCCGGACGACTCGCAGGACCGCATACTCGAAACCCTTCTGGAGTTCGGCACGCAATGCGACCGCATCCTGTGCGAGGAGAAGGCGCGCAACGGGAAGTGGCTCAGGGTGAGCCTGTCGCACGCGGGGACCACCGACAGGTTCGCGATGGGGTTCCTGGAGGACATAACGGTGCTCAGGGAGGCCGAGGAGAGGAGCGAGCGCCGCTACGAGATCATCGAGAGCCTGAGCTCGGAATACTACGCGCTCTACATCGTCGACCTGAAGCGCGACAGGATAAGCCCCTACCTGCTTCGCAACGACGTCGCGAAGTACTACGCCAAGATACTCGACGAAGGGATGTCCTATTCCGAATGGCTTGCGCGGTACTGCAGCACGTACGTGATGGGGGAGGACCGCGACGACGTGTGCCGGCTGTTCGACAGGCAGCACGTCATGGAAAGCCTGCCCGACAAGGGCGGCGACTTCTCGGTCGTATGCAAGCGCCTGTTCGGCGACGAGCCGCAGTACATCGAGCTCAGGCTGATCCAGCTTTCTGACGACGCCAACGAGTTCGTGCTGGCGGCCCGCAACGTCAACGACGAGATGCGCGACCAGATAGTGCAGAAGGAGGCGCTGCAAAGCGCGCTTGCGCTGGCGCAGCACGCCAGCGAGGCCAAGACCACCTTCCTCACCAACATATCCCACGACTTCCGCACGCCCCTCAATTCGATAATGGGGTTCGCCAACCTCGCGCTTGCGCGCCCCGACGACCCCGAACGCGTGCGCGACAGCCTCGAGAAGATCCTGCTTTCCAGCGAGCATCTGCTCGACCTGATCAACGACATACTGGACGTCAGCCGCATAGAGAGCGGAAAGATCGTGATCGACGAGCAGGCAATCGACCTGGCCGCGTTCCTGGACGAGCTGGGAAACGTGTTCATGGTGCAGGCGGTCCAGAACTCGATCGACTTCAAGGTCGACGACTCGAAGCTGGTGCATCGCCGCGTGGTCGGCGACCAGCTGAGGATGAACCAGATCCTGGTGAACACCATCGGCAACGCGCTAAAGTACACCGAGAGCGGCGGCGAGGTGGTGGTGACGGCCAGCGAGGGGCCCATCGCCCCGAACGGCGTCGCCATGTTCGAGTTCAGCGTGAAGGACACCGGCTGCGGCATGTCCGACGAGTTCATAAACCGCATCTTCATGCCCTTCGAGCGCGACAACGAGGGAGGCGCGCACGACGCCGAGGGAACGGGCCTCGGCATGACCATCACCAAGAACCTGGTCGACCTGCTGGGCGGCACCATAGACGTCACCAGCGAGCTTGGGGTCGGCAGCGAGTTCGTGATAACGCTGCCGCTGAAGCTGGAGGACCGGAAGGGGGGCGAGCGCGCGGCCCGGGCGCGTTCGGTGTCTGCCGAAGACCTGGACTTCACCGGCCTCAGGGCCCTTGTGGTGGACGACGACGAGCTGTCGCGCGAGATGATGGAGGTCATACTCGGCGAGCACGGGTTCGAAGTCGAGCTGGCGGCCGACGGCGACGAGGCGGTCTCCGCCGTGGCCCGGTCTGCGGAAGGGCATTTCGACGTGCTGGTGATGGACATGCGCATGCCCAGGATGTCCGGGGACGCGGCGGCGGCCGAGATACGGAGGCTGCCAAGAGCCGACGTCGCCGACATGCCGATAATCGCCACGACCGCGGACGCCTTCGAAGAGGTGCACAGGAGGGCTCGCGAAGCCGGCATGACGGCGCACATAACGAAGCCGTTGAACATGCAGAAGCTGCTTGTGCTGCTGGACGAGTGCCTGCGAGGCGACAAGGTCTGAGGCGTTACGGGTGTGGCGTCCCTATGCGTCCAGGTCGAGTTCGGCGACTATCTCCTTCAGCTTGTCGGCCGAGTCCTTGAGCTGCGACTGCTCCAGGTAGTTCAGCGACGGGGCCAGACGCACCTCGATGCCGTTCTTTCCCAGCACGCAGGGCGTCGAAAGCGCGACGCCTTCTATTCCGTAGCCGCCCTGCATCATGGTTGACACCGGAAGGACCGACTTCTCGTCGCGCACGATGCAGGCGCAGATGCGCCTTATCGCCATGGCTATCCCGAAGTAGGTGGCCTTCTTCTTCTCGATTATCTCGTAGGCCGAGTTGCGCACCTCGTCGGTGACCTCGGCGCGGAACTCCTCGTAGGACCCGTTGTTTCGCATGTTGAAGAAGTCTTCCAGCGGGATGCCGGCCACGTGCGCGCCCGACCATGCTATAAGCTCGCTGTCGCCATGTTCCCCCAGCACTCCGACGTGCACGCTGCGCGGGTCGACCCCCAGCCTTTCGCCGACGATCTGCTTCAGGCGGCCGCTGTCCAGCACGGTGCCCGACCCGATGACGCGGTGCTCGGGCAGCCCGGAAAGCTTGATGGTGACCTGGGTGAGGATGTCCACCGGGTTCGACACGACCAGCAGTATGCCCTTGCATCCGCGCTTCTTTATCTCGCCTATGATCCCCTTGTATATTGCGACGTTCTTGTTGACCAGGTCTATGCGAGTCTCGCCGGGCTTCTGTGCGGCGCCTGCGGTGATGATGACCACGCTTGCGTCCGCGACATCGTCGTAGGTGCCGGCATGTATCTCCATGGGGCTTGCGAACGCGAGCCCGTGCGAGATATCGAGCGCCTCGCCCTCGGCCCGGTCGCGGTCCACGTCGATGAGGGCCATCTCCGAGAACAGGCCCGACTCCATGAGAGCGAACGCCGTCGTGGCGCCGACGAAGCCGCATCCGATTATCGCGACCTTCCGGTCGTTGGTTCCACGCTTCATTACATGCCTCGATTCGTGTGACATATGCGGTGTGACGGGGTGCAGGTTACAGGCGTGTTTCGGGCAAGTCAAGGACGTGTGGGGCAATTGTGGGATTCCGTTGATGCATCGTTCAATTGACGCTCGCGGGGTGGCGCGGCAGGGCTTTGATGCATAATCGTCGAATCGTATTCGGGGACGTGCCGACCGCTGTCGCCCTAATCGCCCCTTTCGCACACGGAGCAAGAAGGAGTCCGATGCTGGAAATCGTAAGGAACGTGCCGATCCCCGCTGCGGGGGTGTCGTTGGGGCTGGTCGCTTTGGGCGGCCTTCTTGGAACCTGGTCCGGCTTGCTCCAATGCGTGCTGGTCGCGTTGTCCGTCGCCATGGCCGCGTTGGTGGTGGCGAAGGCATGCCTGTTCCCATCGATGGTCCGCGACGACCTTCAGCATCCGATACTCGCCAGCGTGTCGGCGACGCTCTTCATGGCAATCATGCAGATCTCGGCGTTCTTCGCCCCGTATGCCTTCGTGCCCTCGCTGGTCCTGTGGGGGCTCGCCGTGGCCGGCCATCTGCTCTTGATGGCGTGGTTCACCATCGTGCACGTGCGCGGCCTCAAGCTCGAGAACGTGTTCCCCACCTACTTCATATGCTACGTGGGAATCATCGCGGGCGCGGTCACGTCTCCCGCTTTCGGGCTCCAGGCGTTCGGAGAGGTCCTGTTCTGGGTGGGCTTCGCGCTGTATCCGGTGCTCATGGTGCTGATAACCGTGCGCTGCCTAAGGCATCCAACCCCGCACCCGGCACGTCCTCTGCTGTGCATCTTCTCGGCTCCGGCGTCGCTTTCCGTGGTTGGGTACCTTGCCGTTGCAGACGCGCCCAACCTGGGGTTCGCCATGGCGCTTCTGGTGGTCGGGCAGATCATGTTCGCGCTGGTGGCCACCCAGCTCCCGAAGTTCGTGAAGGGAGGCTTCTTCCCGAGCTTCGCCGCGATGACCTTCCCGTTCGTCATCACGGCCACGGCGTTGGTCCGCTTCAGCGAGGCTCTTGTAGGCGCCGGGCTTCCGGTGCACGCCTTCCTTGGCGCGGCGGCTGTCGCGGAGACGGCGTTCGCCACGTTCATGGTCGCCTTCGTGTTCGCGCATTACGTGCGGTTTTTGGCCAGGCCAGCCTTTTCCGAAGCGCCCGACGAGGACCCAGCACCGGGCGCCGAGGCCGCAGCTGCCGAATAGGCTGCTCTTCCACCGCCCTGCGCGCCTGCCTTGCGCGCCGGCTTCACGCGCAACCTTACGCGCTACAGCGTGAGCTGCTGTATGTACACGTCGTTGCGCAGCTCCTTGGCATGCCTTGCGTCGATGGCCCCGGCTGCGGCCGCCTCCTTCACGTACTCCAGCTCGCGGGCCAGCGCCTGGGCTTGGATGTCCTCCACGGCGTCGTAGGTGTCCTTCAACGCGCGGAAATGGGCCGAAAGCGAGGGCGCACCGTCCTCGTCCGCGTCGTTTGAGTACAAGCCTGCATCGCGCAGCGCCTTGTCCACTTCCTCTATGCGGTCGTATGCCTCGTCGCACTTGGCCACGACGGCCCTCGCCTGCGCGCCCACGTCCTTCGACAGCTGCGGGACCAGGTCCTGCAGCGCGTCGGCGTAGCGCTTCATCACTATGGCCGTGGCCGGCTCGTCCACCTCGTTGCTGTCCGACATCATGCGGGAGTCGCTTCCCGTGACGGACCCGGTCATGGGGGAGTCGCTTGCTATGGAGTCGATCACGCGCATGACGATGCGCGCTTCGGCGTCCGCCTGCTTCTTCGTTCTGCGCGAATCAACCTTGTGGGCGACCAGCGCCGGAACGGCGAAGTTCGCCAGCAGCAGCGTGCACAGTATCACGCCGGACGAAATCGAGGCCAAGGCTTCATGGATGGGGAAGGCGCCCGATGCGGGAAGCGTGGCCGGGACCGTGAGCACGAGCGACAGCGTGATGCCGCCCTTGGGGCCTGCGAACGTCATGGCCAGCGCGCTTCGCATGTTCTTCCCGGTGAGAAGGGTCCGCAGGCGCCTGCCCTTCCTCAGGCAGTGCACGGCGTCCATTCCGCAGATCCATGCGAACCTGACCGCTTCCAGCACCAGCGTCAGCACCAGCACGACGCCGAACACGCCGGCGGGGTCGCCCAGGCCGCCTTCGGCTGCAGGTTGCATGATCCTGGGCAGCTGCATCCCAAGAAGCACGAATATGACGCCGTTCAGTATGAACCCCAGCGTGTCCCACACGCCTTTCGACTGCAGCCGCTGCCGGGCCGTTTGGATCGTGTGTCTGTGGGGAAGCAGCGACATCACCATCCCGGCCATGACCACGGCGATGACGGCGCCTATGTGGACCTGTTTGCATGTCAGGTAGATGACGAACGGAAGCAGCAGCTCGAGCGTGACGTGAAGGTTGGGGCTGTCGATGCCCTTGCGATGGATGAATTCCAGAAGCCCCCAGGCGAAAAACCCAAGGACCGCGCCTCCGAAAAGGCCTCCGAACAGGTCAAGTACGAACTCTTCGCCGACGTGTGACAGCGAAAGCGCGCCCGTGGCCGCGAACCCGATGGCCGTCCTGAACACCACGGTCCCCGTGACGTCGTTGAAGAACGCCTCGCCGGCCAGCAGCGTCTCGTGGCGCTTCCCGAAGCGGAAGTCCTTCGACAGCTCGGTCACCGCCACCGCGTCGGTGGACCCCATCGTGGCCCCGAGCGCTATCGCGGCGGCAAGGGGTATGGCCGGAAGCAGCGCGTGCAGCGCGAACCCGACCGCTGCCACGGTGGCCAGCACCAGACCGACGGCCAGCGACGCGATTCCCCAGCGGCTGCCCCAAAGCGCGCCGGAGTCGGCATGCCTTGACTCGTTGAAGTGCAATGGGGCGATGAACAGGATGAGCAGCAGCTCGGCGTCCAGCGCGCTTTCCCCTGGAACGGCGACGAAGGCCGCGATGAGCGCCCCAAGCGCTATCTGCACCAGCGGAAGCGACAGCGCCGGAACGAACCGCCCGACTATGCCGGAGGCCACGATGGCCGCCAGCAGGAAAAGGACGAGCTCCAAAGCTTCCATGCGGCCTCCTTGCATGCATGTGCGTTTTCCGTTCATGCAATTCTACTAGCAAGGGAAGCCTTAAGGGGTATGGAAGAAGGCGGGCGGAAAGCCGCCTGTGTAGATCACGGCCGAAAGGTGTCTGGGAAGATTGCCGGAACGTCGCCTAGGCCGAGTACGACATCTTCTTCTCGAAGTGGCGGCTGACGAACATGATGGGCAGCGTCAGGCACAGGTAAAGCGCCCCCAGCAGCAGGAAGCACCCGAAGAAGTTGTAGTTCGTGGCGCTTATCTCGCGCATGGTCTGCGTCAGCTCGATCACGGCGATCACCGAAAGCAGCGACGAGTCCTTTATGATGCTGGCGAACTGGCCGGTGAGCGCCGGAAGCGTGCGGGTGACCATCTGGGGCAGAGCCACCGACGTCATGGTCTGCAGGCGCGAGAGCCCAAGCGCCCGCGCGGCCTCGAGCGGGCCCTTCGGAAGCGACTCGTAGCCCGCGCGCACTATCTCGGCGATGTACGCCCCCGAGAACAGCGACAGTATGACGATGCCCGCCATCACCTTGTTGTCGACGCCCCAGGCGGTGCCGATGATGTAGTAGAAGAAGTAGATCTGCACTATCAGCGGCGTTCCGCGGATGATCTTCACGTACAAGTCGCAGAGGCACCGCACGGGAACGAGCCTGCAACCCTGCCCTATGGCGACGGGTATGCCGATGGCCATGCTGCACACGAGGCTTGCCACCGACAGCCACACCGTCATCAGGAACCCGTCTGCGATGCGCACGCGGTACTGGGCCACGAAGTCGAAGTTAAGCGCGATCCCCGCGGCCGACAGCGACGCCGCCACCACGGCGACCACGGCCACGCACACAAGCAGGTAGTTGACCGCCTTCTTCGCGGGCGGCACCGGCTTGCCAGGTGCGGATATGAAGACGTCGGCCGCCCTCACGGCCTTCCGCCTTGTGCGACGGCAGCCGTTTCGCGTGCGTCTTTCGTGGCGTGCTGGGACATTCCCGATCGACCCTTCCTGGTCGGTTGGTGCGCCCGCAGGGCGCGGTTTCAACGTCCAGTAGATTATATGACTATGTGGAACGACAGCCGGCGTCGGGCGGCCGGCGCCGGCCGCGCAGGCCGGGGGGTATAATGTGCGGAAAGCCAGCAGGCCGCGCATGGAGCCCGCGATTGCGGGCTTGCGCAGCGGGATTGGAG
>CBCTKQ010000075.1:0-8027 GCA_965147515.1 uncultured Eggerthellaceae bacterium
TTTCTGCTGGACGATAAAACGAAAGCTCCCGAGGTAGGCGATGTCTCACCGTTCGGGAGCTTTAACATCATTAATGTCTGAACCCTTGAATCAGGCACTGCGGTCGACGGAACCCTTTGCTGGGGGCGCATCACGGGTGCGAAGCCGGGAGTTTCCCTGGACAATTCGCGGGTTTTCGCGGCATCTTGGACAAAAACTGCAGAAATCAGTCGAACTGGGAGCGTTTTCACGCCGGTCCCTACGAGGCTAGGTTGAGCGCAGCACCCTGAACTGGGCGTTTTCAGACAGCCATTCGAGCTTGTCCCTCGGAACACCTCGGAGCAGGGCGAATAGGACTGATTCCTGCAATATTTGTCCATGAAGGCTCCGATTTCGTGCATTATTCGCGTGTCAGGGGACGTTCGCTTTCGACGCGCTGAACACTCCACACGCTTTCCTCTACCGAGGCGTGTACACAGCTCGCATACACGTCAACGATACGCAAGCCGCACATATCCCAGCTACTCCAGCTACGCCAGCAAAACGCTCCATCCAAGCATCATGGCCAAACAGTTTCTTTTGACCATGTCGCATTTAACCATCATTGGAATCAAAATCGCTTTTATCGGGGTAATTTTGTATACTAGTTACAAAAAATACCCCCATAACTTTCATCTCGGAGGGAACATGAGGCTCTATAGACGCGAACTGTATCTTTCGAAGATACGTGGATTCTACGACGATGCCGGCATGATAAAAGTGCTCACGGGCATCCGAAGGTGCGGCAAGTCCTGCATCCTGCAAGCGGTTGTCGAAGAACTGCGCGAGAGCGGCGTCGAGGACGACCGCCTCGTCAACATCAACCTCGACAAAAAGGCGTATCGCAAAATAAAAACCCCTGACCAGCTCGAAGAGCTCATAGACAGCCTGTCCCCTTCTGACGACGCTCGGCTGAAATACCTGTTCATAGACGAGGTCGAGAACGTCGAAGGGTTCGAAGAGGTCGTCAACGCATATCGAGAAGAGGGCGACTGGTCGATATTCATCACTGGCTCGAACTCCTACCTCCTGAGCGGCGAACTGGCCACCAAGCTCACCGGGCGTTACCTTGAAGTGGAGGTGTTCACTCTCACCTTCCACGAATATCTGGACATGAAAAACCTGTACGACCAGGCGATAGACCCCAACCTTGCCGTTGAGTTCGGAAGATACCTGGCAGAGGGTGGATTCCCCAAGGCAATCGAGTACCCCGACGAGGCCGAAAAAGCGGCCTACACCGCTAGCGTCATACGGGAGATCATCGAGAAGGACATCCGGCGCAACAACAAGATAAAACATCTGAGCGTCTTCGATCGCGTAATGGACTATGCGGTGAGCAACTTCGGGGCCCCTACGAGCGTGAAGAATATCCTCGACCACTTCACGCGGGTTGAAGGAATACCCATAAAACGCGAAACGCTCAATCGCTATCTGCAGATCCTCGTGGACGCCAAGATTCTTTACCGTTGTAAGCGGTTCGACCTGAAGTCGCGGAGGTCTCTCGGCGGAGAAATGAAGTACTACCTTG
This sequence comes from uncultured Eggerthellaceae bacterium, assembly GCA_965147515.1. Lineage (GTDB taxonomy): Bacteria > Actinomycetota > Coriobacteriia > Coriobacteriales > Eggerthellaceae > MGBC163016. The sequence goes on from CBCTKQ010000075.1 coordinate 1,547, forward strand.
CAGACATCAGCATATATAACATGCTCAACACCGACGCCCGCATCAACTTCGGGCCCGTGCTGGAAAACATCGCCTACAACTATGCGAGAAGCATGGGATATGCCGTGAGCGTTGGGCGCATCGGGAAGCTGGAATGCGACTTCATACTGCGCGACAACGCCAACGACTATGCTTACGTCCAAGTGTCTAGAACGATTGCGGACAGCGCAACCGAAGAGCGCGAATACCGTGCGCTTGAAGCCATCAGGGACGCCTGGCCGAAGTACCTGCTCACGATGGATGGCGTCCTGCAAAAACGCAACGGCGTGATCCATGCGAACATAGAGAGCTTCATGGCTGCCGGGCGTCGATTCTAGCCACTACCGCTTCAGCGCGAACTCGCGCGGCGAGATCGACTTCCTGGCCCAGCTTGGCGGCAAGGTGTACGCCATCGAGGTCAAGGCCAACGAGAACGCGCGCGCGAAAAGCCTGCGGGCGTTCTGCGCGCGCTACCCGGAAACGGTCGCGCGGCGCTTCAGCCTCTCGGGGTTCCGCGACCAGGAATGGATGGAGAACGTCCCGCCGTTCGCAATCGGCAACCCGGACAACTGGAAGTGATGCAGGGCGCAACGACCTGAGTCCGCCGCAGAGGACGCATCCTTTCGCCGGTGGCTATACCAGGGGTTGGGGATTTGGAACCGGCGCCCAGCGGCCATGAAGCCTTCGATGTCCGCACGAACAACGCCGTTGCGCTTCTTGCAACAGGCGCTGTCGCATCCGATAAAATGTAGCACGCTAAACGTGTATTTTGTATCGCCAGAATGATGTAAAATGCATCGTCAACGGGTTTGACGTGCCCGACCATCACATGCCTGGAGGCCATTATGCCCGAGAATGCGAAACGGACCCTTACGCCCGACGGATACCTTCCAAGGCTCATCGACGACCGCTTGGATTTCCTGCTGGACGCGTTCGGCGCCGTGGAGATGTTAGCCTGAGCGGCCTGTTTTCGGGAACATTCCGTGGTGCAGAGTGCGACACCCGCCTGAACGACGTTGCGGAATGGTGCTGCCGGGGCGGCTGGCCTGCAAACGTCGGAAAGCCTTGCGAAATGGCCATGGAAACCGCCGTTTCCCACCTGGAGAGCTTGTACGACGTGAGCATTCCCAGGATGGGGCTGAACCCTGGCACGGCTTCGGACCTCGTCGAGGCGTTGTCGCTGAACCTCGCCCAGGCCGCCACTCTGCCCACCTTGGCGAAGGACATGTCGCACGGTGACGCGGCCAATGCGCCGGCAAGGTCCACCATAGAGCGCTATCTAGACGCCCTGCGACGGCTTTTTGTCATCCACGAGACAAGCGGATGGAGCGCACCTTTGCGCTCGAAGGCGCGGATGCGGGTGAAGCCGAAGCGCTACTTCGTAGACCCTTCTTTGGCGGCCGCGGCTCTGCACGCCACGCCCTCGCGCCTGATGGACGACATGCAGGCCCTGGGCAACATGTTCGAGACGCTGATTATGCGCGACCTGTGCGCCTTCGTGTCCACCTATCCGGGCATAGGCAACGAAGTCCGCTACTACCGTGACCAGGCGGGGCTCGAAGTCGATGCAATCGTTGAGAAGGACGGCAGGTGGGGGGCCCTGGAAGTTAAGCTTTCCGAGGCAAGGGTCGACGCCGCAGCAGACTCATTGATGCGGCTGAAGCGCAAGGTGCTGGAAAACCCGATGGCGCGCATAGGCGAGCCGGCGTTTCTTGCCGTCGTGGTGGGAAGCGGGAGCATCGCGTACAAAAGGAAAGACGGCGTGTACGTGATTCCGGCCGCCACCTTGACGGCATAAGCCTCTATTCGTCGGGCGTCCGCATCCCGATATGCTTCCTGCGGCGAAAGCGTCGAAAGCGCCCCTCCCCTGACACGCTGTCAGGGGAGGGGCGCACTGTCACGCGAATGCGGCTGCGGCGGCGCTACTTCTTGCGACGCTTCTCCATCTTGCGGGCGCAACGTGCGTTCTTGCGCGTGAAGCGGGCTATGTTCTCGTGGATGGAATCCACGGAATGCAGGCCTATCTCTAGGACGTCTTGCGCTTGCGGCCCAAGGGTCATAAGCGCGTCGGCCGAAACGTCTTTGCGTGCTGTCCCCAAAGAACGAGACCGCCAAGCGCCTTCGGCACACGTCTGACGCCGCGAGCGTGTGAACGCGACGGATACGAAAGCGAGCACGGCCGTCAAGAGAACCCACGGCAGCGCGATGCCGAAGATGTCGCCCGTTTCGGCAAGGCTCCCCGTGTCGCCCAGCCCGTTGACGCTGGGAGTTGCAGGCGTAAGCCCTGCAAGCGCCCCGCCTCTGTCGCCGTCCGCGACAGCACCGCCCTCGCCAGCAGCACCGCCGCCATCACCAGCACCGCCGCCGTCTCCGGCATCCCCGCCGCCGGTGCCGCTGTTTCCGCCTTCGCCGCCAGAACCGCCGCCGGCCACATCCCTGTAGACCAAGGCATACGTCGAGAACTTGCCGGCCTCGAACCTAACGCCGCCATTGCCTGCATCCAATGTCGCAGGCAACGTCGACACGCTTCCGTCATGCACGCACATCAGCGTGAAAGCCCGCGTGGCGTTCGCGCTGAGCGCAGGCAGCCCGGAAGGCACCTGCATGCTGATGCTCACGGGCGTCACGCACTCCGAAATCGGCACCGGTGCCGTCTCGCCGTCGAACCGCTGCCACAGGGTCAGATCCACATACGACGCCACCGCATAGCCGGCGGTCACGTCGATTCGCTGCTGCACCAGGGCCTTGTCGCCTTCGGCAACCGCATCCGACGCCTCCAGGAACATGCTCACAGAGTCTCCGTCCTGCACCCGCTTCAAGTCCGCGGCGGACAACGCCTTCTCGGCCAGGGCCATGCCATCGTCAAGCAGCGACGCGCCCAGATAGTTGTTCGCCCTGTCCGTTTCGTCGGTCACGCTGCCCGGCTCGACAGGGTCTGGGTTGTCGGGGTTGTCTGGACCTGGGTCCGGGCCGGGGTCTTCCGACTCGGACAACGTCTTGACGCGCAATGCCTCCGTCGACTCTACCGCTTCGAAGTACGCATTGCCGGCGAACCGCGCATAGACGCGATAGTTCGTGGCGCTCTTCAGGCCCGTGAAGTCAGGGCTGGTCTGCCATTTGGAAGGCGTCGTCATGCCCTGTGCGCACGCGTACTCCAGCGCGCCGACCCCGACTTGCGCAATCGGCTCGAGCGAGATGCTGTTCTTGGTGGCCTTCTTCAACGTAGGCATCGGAGGCGGGGTCTGCACCCCCTTCTTGCCTGTGAAGGAGGCCCCTTGACCAACCTGGATGCTGCCGTTGCCTTGCAGGGTTCCTTGGTTCGAGAACCTTCCGTTGTTCACGAAGGAGCCGTTGTTGTTGAACTGCCTGCTGTTGTTGAAGCTTCCGTAGTTCGTCAGGTTGCCGTTGTTGACCAGCGTTCCTTCGTTGCTTATGGTCACGCCGCTCGGAATCGTCAGCTTCATGTTCTCCGGAATCGTCAGCTTCACGCCCTGCGGAATCGTGACGTCTTCTTCGAGCGTCACCTCTCCGTGCACTTCGCCTTCGTTGTTCTCGATGACTATCCCGCCCGACGTGTTGCGAGCCGCCTTGATCGTGTGGGATGCGACGAACGCATTGCCCTGGGTGGAGAAAGTCCCGCCAGATCCCCCTTCGCCGGCGCCGATGCCGATGCCGGTTCCGCCGTATGCCGTGGTCGTGCCGCCGCTTATGGTGACGGTGCCGCCGGATGCGCCGCTGCCACCTCCAAGGCCAGCCGCAGAAGAGCCGCCGTTGGCTGCGATCGAGCCGCCGCTTATGACGGTCGTGCCGCCGCTGCCGCCTGATCCGCCGCCGATGCCGGCGCCGCCGGAGCCGCCCGTCGCGGTGACCGAGCCGCCCTTTATGGTGACGTTGCCGCCGTTTCCGTTATGGCCGCCGCCGATGCCGGCGCCGCTGCCGCCGCCGCGTGCGGTTATGCGGCCGCCGTTGATGGTCACGCTTCCGCACGAGCCGCCGTTGCCGCCGCCGATGCCGGCGCCCCCGGTCCCTCCGGTCGCAGTTATCGACCCGCCGTTGATCACTATGTTGCCCCCGGAGGCCCCGGCGGCCGAACCGATGCCGGCCGCGGACCCGCTTGCCGTCGCGTTAAGCGCACCAGAGCCGCCGGACTGCACGTACACGATCAGGGTGCTTCCGGAATTGACCGTGATGCCGCTGCTGGCTATCAGGTTGCAGCCGTCTTCGAGAATCAGGCTGATGCTGCCCGACACGACGATGCGCCCGGTCATGTTGATGGTACCGCTTGCCGTGTACCAGCTGGTGCCGTCGGCGCCGTCCCACGCAATCGTCGACGGATCCACCGCTATCGCATCGGCGCAAACCCCTGAAGCGTAAGGCACGTCGTTCTTGTGAACCAGGCCGCTCTGGGCCTCTATGCCTTCTTCGGATTCTTCCGCCCCATCCAAAGACAGCAGCGCAATCCCGTCCTCGTCGGCCTGAAGGCCGTTTTCACCGTCAGCTTCTTCGCCGTCGGCGTCCGAACCAGGCAGGCTGCCTTCGTCGCTTTCGCCGGGCAAGTTGACATCCGGACCATCAGGCAACTCCCCAGGCTCTTCGGAAGCGCCGCCTTGTGCGTCGCCCAGGCCGCCGTCTTCAGCTTCGGAAAGGCCGCCTGTGGGTCCCGCCGGGCTCGTCGCGACCGGTGCGTCAGGCTTGTCTTCGGAAGAAGCCACCGTCCCTCCGGCAACCCCGCTGCTTCCTGCAGAGCCTTCGGAAAGACTGTCGGCCGCAGCTGCCGAATCGGATGCGGCCTGCGTCGCGCCGTCTTCCTTGGCAGCCCATGCAATCGAGGAAAAGCCCAGCGAGCATGCGAGCAGGACCGCCAATGCAACAGAAAATGCAGCTTTGCCGCGCCTCTTTTTGTTTGGAGAACGCATAGCTTCTCCACCCTCTTCCTAAAACTGCTCCCCAGCACATTCGGCTGTCCCGAATGCGTCGATGCATCAAGTCGCTCCACTGGCGCACTTCATGCCGTCCATGTTGCGCTGCCTGCATCGATTGTGGTTCGTTTCGCAGCTGCGGGTGTGCCATTGGAACACATCTAATGGCACGTCAATGCAAACGCCGTCTCCGGCTGAATGCCATCGTGCTTACGGTGTGCCATTGGATGTGTTCCAATGGCACACCGTCGGTCCTGCTACTGCACCAACGCGAACTCGTAATGCAGCGTCGCAAGGTTGGTGGCGTTCAGCACCTGTTGCAGCTGCAGGTTCGGGTCGGACAGGTCGATCGTATAGGTCACGGGCAGCTCGCCGGGCGTTGCAGCCCCGCTGGCAGCCGGCACCTTGAAGTACTGCATCACGGCATTGGTCAGGTCGACCGACTCGTCGCTCGGGATTCCGAGGTAGACGGTGCCTCCGTCGACGCCGATGCCCAGGTTGAGCTCTATTCCGCTCGCGCCGCCCTCGCCGAACAGCTCGCGTAGGCCGGACTCGGTGCTCTTCACGTACATCTTCGACACCTGGATGTCTTCGGGCGTGTAGCTCTTGATCGTGCCGCTGATGCCCTCGGCCTCCATCTTCACCGGGTCGATGTTGAACGTGATCGATGCGGGCACCGTGCCGCTGATCATCACGGTCCAGTGGGCCTTCAGCACCAGCTTCTCGACGTTGCTGCCGCCCACGCTCTGGGTGCTCAGCGTCGTCAGGTCGCTCCAATCGCCCTCGAGCGCCGTCGTCCAACCGTTCTCCACGCCGACGGTCGGCTTGTAGTAGGCGACCTCGGTCGAATCGCCGGTCTCGGCGTCGACGCTCGTCGCGTACCAGCCGTCGAACTTGTAGCCGGCGCGCTTCGGGGCAGCCAGCGAGCCATCGGCGCCCATATCGGGCAGCGGCGAATCGAAGGTCGCCTTCATGCCGAGCGACGTCCAGTCCTCGTCGGCAACGCCGCTGGCGTTCATGTCGAAGTCGATGTCGTAGCTGTTGGCCGTCCAAGCTGCGTAGTAGGTCGTGTCCTCGGTCGGATACGTCGTCGGCAGCAGCGTCAGCGCCGTGCCCGTCAGCTCGGCGTTGTCGTACCAGCCGGCGAACGTGTAGCCATCCTTGGTCGTGGTCGGCATCGTGCGGTCGGAAACGCCCGCGCCGGGATCGCCGAAGATCGCGTCCACGCCCGTGCCGCCGTTCACCACGAAGCTGATCGTTATCTGGTTGGCGTTCTTCCAAACCGCCGTGTACTCGGTCGTGCCGGCCGCGAACTTCTCGGGCGGCACGTCGCTTACGGCCTTGCCGCTGGCATCGTGCCATTCGACGAACACCTTGCCGTCGTGCTCGTCGCCGGCGACCAGCGGCCATGCGGTCTTGCCGGCATTTGCTGCCGGGTCGGTCCAACCGTCGGTCACGCCCGTCCAGTCGGGAATCGTGTAGCCCTCGATGCCGGTGTTGAACTTGATGTACGCCGGGTTGGCCGTCCACTTCGCGTAGAAGGT
>CBCTKQ010000076.1:0-8005 GCA_965147515.1 uncultured Eggerthellaceae bacterium
CACGCATTCGGGCCTTCTGATCCTCAGGTAGGTGGATGCGGCGAAGGCCGCGCCGCCCAGGCCCGCAAGGAAGAGGTAGGTGCCGATTATCGTGCCCCATACAGGTTCGAACGTCATATCCATCACCTCACGTAGTAGATCTTGGACTTGGTAAGGTCGCCGGCGATGGGCTGGGCGTTCGTCCTGGCTATCTCCTTGACGAGCTCGCTGTCGGGGTCGTCAAGGTCGCCGAAGATGCGGGCGCCCGTAAGACACGCCTCGACGCACGAGCACATCCTGGTTCCCGACTGCTCGGCCGACACCGTGCAGAACCTGCACTTGTCGACGGTGCCGGTCTCGGGGTTGCGCACGCGCACCTGGTAAGGGCACGCCGCGACGCAGTAGAGGCACCCGATGCAGCGCCCTGTGTCGACTTCCACGATGCCGTCGGCCCCCATGTGCGCGGCGCCCGTCGGGCACACCTGCGCGCACGGGGCGTCCTCGCAATGCATGCACTGCAGAGGCACGTTTTCGACGCCGACGTTGGGGAAGCTTCCGCTTTCCTTCTGTTCGTATCTGATGAACGCCTGCTGCGGAAGCAGGCCGTTCTGACGCTGGCACGCCGTCCTGCAGGCAAAGCAGCCTATGCATTTCGTCGTGTCTATCAACATGCCGTATCTTGCCATCATGCACCTTCTCTCTTCGACATGACGCTTACGCATGCCTCCTGCATGCTGAGGGCCCCCGACCCGGGGATGACCACCGGGTTGCTGAAGAGGAAGGCGTTGACGCCTATTCCCTTGGCGACCTTCTGCCTTTCGGCGGCGCGGCCGTAAGACATCGGCATGAACACGGCCGTGGGAACGATCCGGTTGGTCACGAAGGCCTTGGCCTCGCAGGCATGGCGACCGTTGTAGACCACTATCTCGTCGCCTTGCGAGACGCCGATGGCCTCCGCGGCTGCGGAGTTGATCCATACGCCGTCAAGCCCGTAGGTCTCGGATATGTCCATGAGCTCGCCGGTGTTGTAGCCGTGCATGCCAGGCACGCTTTGCTGCCCTGTTATCAACTTGAAGGTGGGAGACTGGCCGTCCTCCAGCACCACGGCGTCCTCGTTGCCCTCGCCGAAGTTCATGTCCTCGGAGACCACAAGCCCGATGTTCGAAGAGCCAAGCGGCTCGACCCAAAGCGGCAGCCCGTCGTCGCCGGGGTCAAGCTGCGGACTTGATGCGCATTCGATCGTCCCACTTGGCGTGCCCCATGCCGTCATGCGCGCCACGGTTCCCGGCGCGACGGCGCAGGCGCCGATCTCGGCCACGCCGGCGCCGTCGAGGCCGCAGGCGACCAGCTGTTCGTCTGCGGCTTCCTGCGCCTTCTGCACGAACGACGCATCCGCTCCGCACGCGGACGCGATCCCTTCGAGTATCTCGCCCAGCGGCCTGGCGTTCACTCCGTCTTCCATGGGAAGCACCGCCGAGCTGGCCGAATAGGCCGCGAACGAACCCTGCACGGGCTCGGGGATGGTCGAACGCTCGAGATACGAGGCCATAGGAAGGACGTAGTCGGCGCATTCGGCCGTCTCGGTCATCTCGTCGCTTATGCACACGAACAGGTCGAACGACTCGAGCCTGTCCCGGATCCCCTCTATCGCGGAATAGTCGTAGGCGACGTCGGCGCCTGCGGCAACAAGGGCCCGGATGCCCAGCGACTTCTGGGGCCACATGACGAAGACGGCGCCTGCGTCCACCGCGCTTTCGGCCCCGTCGATGCCCGTGCTCTCCTCCAGCACGGAGCTAGGCTTGGCGTCCGACGCAAGCAGGTCGGCGCCGGGGAGCGACCCGAAGTCGTAGGGAAGGAGCATTCCGCCTGGCTGCCCCCAGGAGCCTAAAAGCGCGCCAAGCAGGCAGGCCACCCGCACCGTCTGCGGCGAGTTGGCATATGCGGCCCCTGCTATGCGCCCGTTGCCGTACTCGATGGCGACCTTCGGGGCCGCATCGTGCAGCATCGCGGCCAGCTGCTCTATCCTGAACGCCTCGACGCCGCATACGCCCTCGGCCCATGCCGGGGTGTATTCGGCAAGGGCCTGCGCCCAGGCGTCGAAGCCTGTGACGTTTTGGGCCACGAACTGCCTGTCATGGAGCCCGTTCGCCACCAGGTACTGGCAGACGGCCAGCAGAAGCGCAAGCTCGGTGCCGGGGTTCGTCGCGTACCATTCGCCCGCGAAAGAGCCCAGCGTGCCAAGCCTGGGGTCGACGGCCACGATGGCCTTGCCCGCCTCGCGCGCCTTCTGCAGGGCGGCCACGAGGTCGGGCGTGGTGACGTCGGCGAGGCTGGTGTCGACCAGCAGCACGGCGTCCGCCGAGTCGACGTCGGCATGGAAGCCGTCGGCGCCGATCGCCTGCAAAAGCGCGCCGCTCTTCACCACGTCGTAGGCGATGTCGTCGACGAAAACGTTGCCGCTTCCCATCGCCGACATGAACAGCGTTGAAAGGGTGCGCGCGTTGCGCAGCTGGCCGCCGTATACCATGGCCAGCGAATCAGGGCCGTATATGCCGACGATCCCGTCGAGCCTGTCGCCTATCTCCTGCAGGGCCTCGTCCCACGGTATCGTCTGGAAGCTTCCGTCGTCCTTGCGGCGGAGCGGGTTCTTCACCCTGGCGTCCGAGAACGTGCTCTGGGTGAAGCCGTAGCCACGGGCGCACAGGTTGCCGGCCGCGTTGGGGTCGGTTTGGTTGCCCAGCGTCTTCTGCAGGCCGCCGTCGACGACGAACGCCTGGAAGCTGCAGGCATTGGGGCAACCCTCGCATATGGTGTAAGTGGCTTCCCACTGCGGACGGGCGCCCGCGCCTATCTGGCCGCCGTCCGCGAAGGCCTGCGCCACGCCCATGCCGCCGACAGCAGTCAGCGCGCATGCGCCTGCACATCCTTCGAGGAAGCGCCTTCTGGTGAGAGGCATGTCTTTCATAAGGATCCCCTCCTACCGTCAGGCGTCTACGAGCGTGATGGTTCTGACGATGCCTGCGTCCAGCGCCGCCTGGGCGATGTTCTTCCAGTCGACGAAGGTGATGGCCCCGTTCGGGCATTGCTCGGCGCACCTGCCGCACGAGACGCACTTGGTGGACACGTCGGTCTCGGTGTCGATGCGGGGCATGTTCCACGGGCATGCCTGCGCGCACATGCCGCACCCTATGCAGGTGCTGTCGTCCACCACGCGCGCTCCCGTCTTCGGGTCGGCGTAGATGGCATGCACCGGACAGTAGTTCGCGCACCACGGGTCTTCGCACTGCTTGCAGTGCTCAACGGTGAACTGGCAGTCCTCGTAGATGCCGTCGCCCGTGTCGATGCCTGGGCCGAAGTTGTAGTTGTCCCACACGCGCACGCGGGCGATGTGCTGGCACACCCTGCCGTCGTTCTTCAGCGTGCAGCTCATCTCACAACGCTGGCATCCCGAGCACTTGGCCCTGTCGGTGACGATCATCTTCAAGGGGGTGGTCCTGATGTCGATGCGCCCCGACGCGATGGAACGCTCGGTGACGCCCCAGCTGGCAAGCACGCCGCCGGCGACCAGGCCCACGACGCCGCAACCGCACATGGCAAGCACGTCGCGGCGCGTGAACACGTGCTTCTTCTTGGCGGGAGTTTCCGAATTGGCGGCATCCGCGCCCTCGACGTCGTTTCGGGGCATGTTCTCGGATGCGTCCTTCACGAAGGGAATGCGGCCCTTGGCCGACCCTTCCTTCTCTCTAGTCATAGCGACCTCCTCGCTGCAGAGTTCAATCCGCAACAAGAGGACCTATTCGCATTCGATGCTGCACATGCGTTCGATGGGCTAGATGCTATTACTGCCCAGCGGAGCCGCGCAACCCTTTCGTTTCGTTGTTAACCTGATGTTTACATTGCCGTTTGCGTTTTGTTAACGCCAAGTTAACGATAGCCTCCCTGAAGTTTACAGGCCCCTTCATGGGCGTAGGATAGGCCCTGCAACAAGGCTCCGAATCGCATTCGACGCTGCACGGCAAGAAGGCAATGAGGTTTGGAGCTCAGAAATGACTGACAAGACAGGCAAGAAGTCCTACGGTTGGACGGGCAGGATATTGCGCGTCAACCTCACCGACGGCACCGTGTCTACCTTCTCCACCGAACCCTACAAGGGCTACATCGGCGGAATGGGTTTAGCCAACAAGATAATGTTCGACGAGGTGCCCGCCGGCACCGACCCGCTTTCCGAGGAGAACAAGGTGGTCTTCGCCGTGGGGCCGCTGACCGCGTCAGGGGTCCCGCTGGCAGGACGCACCACCATCGCTTCCCTTTCCACCTACACCAAGGACCACCAGATCGTCGACGCCCACTGCGGCGGCATGCTCGGCGCGCGCATAAAGCAGGCCGGGTACGACGCCATCGTGATAGAAGGCAAGTCCGACCGCCCCGTGTACGTGATGGTCGACGACGATGACGTGAAGATCAAGTCGGCGGACGGCGTCTGGGGGCTTGGCTCCCGCGCGACCACCGAGCTTCTGTGCAGCCGCGAAGGCACCGACGTCGTGGTGGCGACCATCGGCCCCGCCGGCGAGAACCTGTTGCCGTACGCCTGCATAATCAACTCGCGCAACCACTCGGCCGGCGCAGGCACCGGCACCGTGCTGGGCTCGAAGAACATGAAGGCGCTGGTAGTGCGCGGGACGGGCACGGTCAACATAGCCGACCCGCAGGCCGTGGCCGACCTTTCCGACTACATGCTGCGCGAGATCATCGGGTCGAACAACAACCACGTGGTGCCCTCCACCCAGCAGCAATGGGCCGAATACTACGAGAAGGGCTCGCGCTGGACGGCGCGCAACGGCCTTTACTGGGAGCTTGCCGAAGGCGGCCCCATCGAAACCGGCGAGCCGAAGCCGGGCAACATCAACACCGTGGGCTACCGCTGCATGAAGTCCACCAAGGACGACGGTCCCGCGGCCGAGAAGTACACCATCAAGATGGACGGATGCCACAGCTGCCCGATCCACTGCTTCTCCGACATGCGCGTGCAGCCCAGCGCCGACAACGGCGGCTACGCCACCACCGGCAACACCTGCGTGCCCAACTTCCCGTTCAAGTACATGATCAAGATCCTGGGGACCGACATCAAGGACGAGACCGAGGAAAGCCTTGTTTGGAACCAGGTCATAGGATCCACCGTCGACGACCTGGGGCTTTGGTGCAACTACGCGCAGCTGTACCGCGACATCGCGCACTGCGTGGCCACCGGAGTGTTCGAGCGCGTGCTTCCGCCCGAGGAGTACGCCGAGTTCGACTGGAACAAGTTCTACACCAACGACCCCACCATCATGCCTCCGCTGCTGCGCAAAATCGCACAGAACGACTCGGAGCTCTCGTACATCGGGCACGGCACCTACGTGTGGACCGAGCGCTGGGACGACATGAAGTGGAACGACACCGTGGCGTCGTGCATGATCAGCCCGCGCGGCTGGCCGGTGCACCACTCGCAGGAATGCTTCGGGCAGGTGGGCATGCTTTACAACACGCTGTTCAACCGCGACGACATGATCCATTCCGCCGTGAACTTCCAAGGCTGCGGCCTGCCTTTCGAGCTGAAGCAGCAGATCGCAGCCGAGATCTGGGGCGGCGAGGACGCCATCGACATGGACAAGTCGTACACGCCCATGAACGAGCACAAGGCCAACTTCGTGTGGTGGTCGGTGGTGACCGACGTCCTGCACGACTCGCTGACGCTGTGCAACTGGGTGTGGCCCATGACCGTATCGCCCACCAAGGCGCGCGACTACCGCGGCGACCTCGACCTGGAGGCCAAATTCTTCAAGGCCGTCACCGGCGAGGACGTGACCACCGAAGACCTGTACAAGGCCGGCGCGAAGATCATGACGCTGCAGCGCGCCAACACCGCCCGCAGCCTGACCGATGCCGCCGGGAACATGGGGTCGAACGACTTCCGTGGCATCCACGACGTATACACAAACTGGCCCTTCACCAAGGACCCGGACAAGCAGGTGTTCACCAGCGGCACCGACAAGATGGACCGCGACGACATCCAGAACGGCTTGACGATGGTCTACCGCACCTTCGGTTGGGACGAGCAGCTTGGCTGCCCCACGGCCGAGTGCCTGGACGAATACGACATGCCCGACGTGAAGGAAGAGCTTGCAGCGCTGAACCTGCTGCCGTAGCTTCTACACGTTCATGAACCTCTCGACCGACGACCATTCGGCAAGGGAAGCTGCGTGGTCGTCGTCGAGGAAGCGCGCGGAATAGAAGTAGGCGTCGCCGTTGCTGGCCTGGGTGCGTCGGATGTCTTCGTACCCAGGCGTCGAGCGCACCTTCTCCCACGCCTCGTCGACGGCATCGGCGCCCATGCGCAGGGGATCGTTGGCGAAGTCGGACGCCGCCATGGGACGCGGGTATATGCGCGACTCGTCACGCACGCAGCATGCGAACGTGGCCACGGGGTCGCCCTCGACGGCCAGGAATGCCCAGTGGGCATAGGGGCCCGTCATCTGGGTGCCGTCGTACAGGTAGGCGCCGTCCGCGCCCTCGACGACCTCGATTCCCGAAGCGTCGACGTCGAGGCGCTTCGGCTGGGGCGGCTCGTCCGTTTCCACGAGCCCCCACTGCCCGTTCACCTCGACCAGCTTGTACCCCTCGGGGGGAACCAGTTCGAAGTCGTCATCGTCCTGCTTGCGCGGGCCGTAGTCGAACACGTGCTCTATCCCGTCCAGCACACTCCCTGCGGCCTCGGCGCGGCCTTCGTCCAAGGCTTCGGCAGGGGCGCCGTCCGCAGCCTCGGCGTTGCCGTCGTCCGCAGCTTCCGGATGCGAAGCTGCCAGGGCGTCCGCATCCGGCGCGGCCTGCGCGGCCTTCTTCCCGAAGATGGACGGCACGCCCACCCCGCGGTTGGCGAAGCGCGACTTCTTGGCGGGCGCGGCGGCGCCAATCGGCTCGTCGGAAGCATCGGAAGCGTTATCGGAGCCCGCGCCGCTATTTCGAGCGCCGTCAGGATTCGCAGAGGCGTGGACCTCGTCGGCCGATCCCGCGGCAGCCACGAGCGAAAGCACCTTCTCGGCCAGCTCGGCCGGAAGCATTCCATCCGGGACGAAGGCGTCCCATTCCGACGGTTTCGTGAGCCTTCCGAGCCTCGTGTTCTCACGCACCAGGTTCAGGCACCTGGCCACGGCGTCGGATTCCGCGGCGCCCTTCCGTTCCTCGGCCTCGGCCATGCGCATCTCCAGCAACGACTGGCGGTACGAGCAGTGCTCGGCCATGATGCAGCTTATGGAGTCGGGGTCGCAAGCAAGCGCCTCCTGAAGCTCGGATGCGGGCGCGCCGTCGCGGATCAGGAAGTCGCCCACCAGCGCCTGGACCGCGCACGCGGCGAAATGCAGCGCGTTCACCTTGCCTGCAGGCACTCCGTCCACGAACTCGCGCACGTCGTCGACCTTCACCTGCAGGGCCTCCTCGACGGGCTTGCCCTCTATCAGCTGGCAGGCCGCGCTGGCGCATCCGGTCATGGCCAGGCACCCGCGCGTCTTGAAACCGGCGGCCTCTACGATGCCGGTTGCCGGGTCGATGCGCGCGAACAGGCGGCACGCCACCTCGCCGCGCTTCGACTTCCCCACCATGCTCTGCGCGTTGAACCCCTCGGGGGCTCCCGAGTTCGCGAAGTCGGCAACGATGGACAGCAGGCGGTCGGAATAGGAGGCGACGTCGTCCTGCGATTCGGTCTGGTAGACGTCCTTGGTACGCAGAAGCACCCTGTCTTCCGGCGTGTTGTATACGTCTCTCTCGGACATGTCGCCTTCCTTCGTCTCGCGCGGACAGGTGAAGCGTTAGTTACAAACCCATGATAAACCCGCGTGCCTGTTGCGCAATATGCTATGAATTCATCCATGGAAGCGAAAAAGGAGGACGAATGGGAATCCTCGCCGCATACGCAGTGCCTCATCCGCCGCTGATCGTCCCTGCCGTGGGGCGCGGCGAAGAGGCGAAGATCTCGGACACCATAAACGCATAC
>CBCTKQ010000077.1:0-7986 GCA_965147515.1 uncultured Eggerthellaceae bacterium
CGAGCGACTTGCGTCCGGAACCGTCGAACAGCTCGTCGGGAAGGGCGTCCCAGTCGTCGACGAAGCATACCGCATGCGGGTTTCCCATCGAAACGGCGGTGAACTCGAAGCTTCCCCAGGACGAGTCTATCGGGAAGTCGAGAAGACACTGCCCAAGACCTTCCAACGTGGCGTTCGGCTTTGCGCATACGGGCACTTCCGCAGGGTCGAGCACAGGACGGCCCATGTCGACCGTCGCCGACGTCATGGAGCCCGATGCGTCGACCGCGAACCTTATGGGCTTGGGACCGGCAAGCGTGTCGGCAACGAACGAACCGCTTGAAGGGTCGACCATCCCGCGGTCTACGAGCTATTTAGCAAAGCACCTCACGCCGTTTCCGCACATCTGCGCCAACGTGCCGTCGGAGTTTATGTAATGCATGTATGCCGCGCACTCTTCCCGAGGGGACTCCTCCACGAGAATGACTCCGTCGGCTCCGACGCCGAAGTGCCTGTCGCATACCGCCTTGACCTGTTCCTCGGCAAGCTTCACCGACCCGTCGCGGTTGTCCACGAACACGAAGTCGTTGCCCAGTCCGTTCAGCTTTGCGAATTCCAGCCTCATTGCTGCCTCCATCTGCCGTCGGCTTCCACGATTTCGCATGCCTGCTCGAGCATGCTTTCCACGTTGCCGGAGTTTCCGTCCACCCATTTTATGCGCGAGTCGCCCCCGAACCACGTACGCTGCCTTTTAGCATAGCGCCTCGTGGCCGTCTTGATTTCATCGAATGCCTCGTCCATTGAGGTCCGACCGTCAAGTGCGGCTGCCACCTCCTTGTAGCCGATGGCATGCTTCGCCGTGACGCCTTCCCTGAACCCGCGCCTAAGAAGGCCCTGCACCTCGTCGACCAGCCCTTCTTCGCGCATCACGTCGACGCGTCGCTCTATCCTGTCGTTGAGCACGTCGCGGTCGACCTGTATGCCGACGAGGATCGCCGGAACATGCTGACGGACCGACTTCAGCGCATCGAGACGCCTGGCATAACTGTCTCCCGCCTCATGCATCTCCAGCGCGCGGATCACGCGCTTGGAGTCGTTTGGATGCACCTTGGAGGCGCTTTCCGGGTCGACGTCGCGCAGCGCCTCCCACACGGCCGTCGGGCCCTTCTCGGCAAGCATCGCCTGATAGAGGTCGCGTACGGCATTGCCTACCTGCTCCCCTTCGGCGAAGTCGTAGTCGTCCAGCGCGGCCCTCACGTAGAAGCCGGTGCCGCCGCAGAGCACGGCCGCCTTCCCCCTGGCCGCCACGTCTTCGAACACGTCGCGCGCATACGACTGGTACAAGGCGGCAGAATACGGCTCTCCGGGATCCACTAGGTCGATGCCATGGTGCGGCACCGCGCGCTTCGCAAGGGGGACCTTGGCCGTGCCGATGTCCATGCCCCTGTAGACCTGCATCGAATCGGCGCTCACCACCTCGCCACGATAGGCCTTCGCGAGCTCTATCGCCAGGTCGGACTTGCCGGACGCCGTAGGGCCTACGACGGCCAGGACAGGGTTGCGTCCGTCCTGCAACTCAGACCACCTCTCCTGCCAGGTACCACGTCTTGGCCTCGGCGATCTTGACGTCGACGACGGTTCCGGCAAGGTCGGCCGCAGAAACACCTTCCGGAAGCGGCGCGTGCACGTTCTGGTTCCTGGGGCTTCGCCCGGAAAGGCGGCTGACGTCGCCTTTGGACGCCCCTTCGACGAGCACGGGAACCACCTTGCCAAGGTCGGCCTGGTTGGCCTCGAACGCGCGCTTCTCGACGACTTCGAAAAGCCTGTCGAACCTCTTCTGGGACACGGAGCGCGGCACCGCGTCGGGATAGGACGCCGCCGGCGTTCCCGTCCGGGGCGAGTATATGAAGGTGAAGACCTGGTTGTAGCCCACCTCGTCCACCAAGGCCAGCGTGTCCTCGAAGTCGGCCTCGGTCTCGCCGGGGAATCCGACTATCACGTCGGTCGATAGCGCCACCTCGGGGCACGCCTCGCGCATCTTCGCCACCAGCTCGAGGTAGTGCTCGCGCGTGTACCTGCGGTTCATGCGCTCAAGCACTCGGTTGGACCCCGACTGCACGGGAAGATGCAGCGCGGGCATCAGCGCAGGAAGGCTTCCGAACAGCGCGATGACTTCGTCCGAGAGGTCCTTAGGATGGCTGGTTGCGAACCGCACTCGCTCTATGCCCGTGTCGCACACGGCCTTGAGCACTTCGGCGAAGGCAGGACTTCCGCAAAGGTCGCGCCCGTAGGAATTCACGTTCTGCCCGAGAAGCGTTATCTCCTTCACGCCGTCGGCGACGTAGGCCGCAGCCTCCGTGACTATGTCGTCCAACGGCCTGGACTTCTCGCGTCCGCGCACGTAGGGAACTATGCAGTAGGTGCAGTAGTTGTCGCACCCTATGGTGATGGGAAGCCACGCCGACCAGGGGCTTTCGCGCTTCGTGGGGAGGTCGGTTGGGAACTTGTCGGCCTGCAGCAGGGTGTGGTGCTCGAACCCGTCGCTTGCGATGGACGACTCGATGAGCGACGGAAGCTCTGAGATGTTGTGCGTGCCGAACACGACGTCTATCCCCGGCGCGCGGTCTAGCAGCCCTTCGCCATAGTTCTGCCCCATGCAGCCCCCCACGGCGACGATGCGCCTACCGATGCGCGAGGAGGCCTTCGGGGGCATGTTCTTGATGGAGTTGACGTGGCCGAGCAGCCTCGTCTCGGCGGATTCGCGGACACAGCACGTCATGAACACGACGACGTCCGCATCCTCTATCGAATCGACTTCAATCAGGCCCTCCGACCGAAGCAGCCCCGAGATGCGCTCGGAGTCGTGCTTGTTCATCTGGCAGCCGAAGGTTTGGACGTTGTAAGAGAGTCCCTTCAGGACGCTGTTCATCTGGTGGCGGGACCTAGGCGGTCTGCGTCGCCTGCGAGGCAGCCACGCCTTCGACCGGCGCCACGAAAGAGCCTTTCGGCTCGACGGCGAACCGGATTGCCGTCCTGTACTCGCCGTCTATGACGATGTCTGCGAACGAGGGAATGCAGGAGATTTCTATGCCTACCGGCGAAAGGAAGCCGCGCGAGATGGCGATGGCCTTGACGGCTTGGTTGACTGCGCCTGCGCCCACGGGTTGGATCTCGTCGGTGGATCCTTCCTTTATCATGCCTGCTTTAGCGCGGGCAACCGAAGCGGGCGACGACTTGGAGGATACCTTCAGGCAACCTATTTCAGACTTTGCGTCCATCTAAACCGTGGTCCTTGTTTCGTTCCTGCTGTCTCGTGAATGCGTTGGCTGCGAGCATGCTGCATTTCTGGATTTGCTAATCATAGCTTTTGCGAGGTCAAATGGCAAATCGTCAAGCGCCCTTCTCGACCATGTCGAACTCGACCACGAGCTTCGATCCCCTTTGCCTGGCCCTGGGACGCACGGGGTCGAGGTAGTATTTCTCGGAAAGGCCTGCGAACGCCTCCATGGCCTCGAGCTCGAACGCGTCCAGGTCGTCCCTGGACACCCTTGCCGTCCTGGCCGAATGCGAGCTCCCGACGCCGCGCACGGGAGCTGCTTCGGATGAGGTTCCCGCGTCGGAGGCAGGTTCTGCGGAGGCGGGGAACGATTCCGATTCGAGCCGCTGCATCAGCGAGGGAACGGGAGAGATGTCCTCGTCCAGGATGCGCCTTGCAGACCTGGCCGAGATGTCCAGCCCCAGCCTCGACGCGGCCACAACGAGCTGGCGGTCGTCGCATGACGACGCAAGCGCCTGGGTTATCGGGACGTCGTCCGTCCCGTTTCCGAAGAGCCTCTTCGAGGCAGGAACCATCCTCGTGCCGTGCTCGAACAGCGTCGCGACGACCTCGGTCTCGGTGCCGCAGTAGACCGAGAGGGTCTTCCTGTGCTCGAACGCGAACTCGGCCGCGGTGCGCAGGATGTTCTTCGGTCCGCGCATCTGGTAGCCGGACTCGGTGCGCTCGAAGAAGGGGAAGGTCGACTGGTCGGCGCGTTCGGGAAGCTTCGCCGCATCGGTCCTGACCTTGATCGAGGTGCCAAGCCCTGGAACGGAGCGCTGCACCTCGGAGTATTCGGAGTTGGCCGAGATGGAGTACAAGGCCATGCCGCGCCCGTGTATCCCCCACTTGTCGAGCTTCGCGGAATCGAGCTTCGACGTGACGCGAGGCTGGAACACGCGCTCGTGCATGTCCTCGGGAATGCCGCTTCCGTCGTCCACGACGACGATCGTGCGCTTGCCGCCCTCCCGCCCGGTGGCGAGAAAGATGTTGCGGGCACCCGCGTCGCGGGCGTTCCTCAGCATCTCGAGCACGATATCTTCGCTGCAGCGGATGTCCTGGGCTGCCTGACGCCTTTCCGCCTCGGAGCTCTTGAGGCGGACGAACCCCTGCCCCAGGTCCTCTTCGACGCGGAGCACGTCCTCGCCCACGACGTCCTTCACGAACGACTCGAGGGACTCCCCTTCCGAACCTGCCCTGCCGGTAGTGCTACTTGGCATAGTCGACTGCGCGGCTTTCGCGCACAACGACGACCTTCACCTGCCCGGGGTACTGCATCTCGCTTTCTATCTGCTTGGCGATGTCGTGGGCCAGCACGACGGACTCGGCGTCGTCCACCACGTCGGGCTTGACCATGACCCTGACCTCCCTGCCGGCCTGGATGGCGAAGGTGCGCTCGACGCCCTCGTGGCTGTTGGCGATCTCCTCCATCTTTTCGAGGCGCTTGATGTAGGCGTCCAGGGTCTCCTTGCGTGCGCCCGGACGCGCTGCAGAAACGGCGTCGGCCGCCTGGATGAGCATGTCTAGCACCGAGTTGGGCTCGACGTCCTCGTGATGCGCCTCGATGGCGTGGACGATTTCCGGCGATTCGCCGAAGCGCTTCGCAAGGTCGGCGCCGATCACGGCATGGCTTCCGTCCACCTCGTGGTCGACGGCCTTGCCGAGATCGTGAAGAAGGCCTGCACGCTTGGCCGGAACAGGGTCGAGCCCAAGCTCGGAGGCCATGACGCCGGCGAGATAGGAGACCTCGAGGGAATGGTTGAGCACGTTCTGGCCGTAGGAGGTCCTGTAAAGCAGGCGTCCCAAGGTCTTGATTATCTCGGGATGCAGGTCGTGGATACCCGTGTCGAAGGCTGCCTGCTCGCCCGCCTTCTGCACGCGGTCCTCGACGTACTTCACCGCCTTGCCGTACATCTCCTCGATGCGCGCCGGGTGGATGCGCCCGTCGGATATGAGGTTTTCCATGGTGACGCGCCCTATCTCGCGCCTGACTGGGTCGAAGCATGAGATGGTGACGCATTCGGGGGTGTCGTCGATGATGAGGTTGGTGCCCGTGAGCTGCTCGAAGGAGCGGATGTTGCGCCCCTCTCGGCCGATGATGCGGCCCTTCAGGTCGTCGTTGGGGATGTGGATAGTAGAGACCGTGTTCTCGGAGGAGTGGTCGGCTGCGACGCGCTGTATGGCGAGGCTCAGAATCATGCGCGCCCGCTTGTCGGCCTCGGCTTTCGTCCTTTCCTCCGATTCGCGGATTATCGCGGCGGACTCGTGCGTGACCTCGTCGCGTATGCCGTCGAGGAGTTCGACCTTGGCCTCTTCGGCGGTCATGCCGGCAACCGCGACCAGCTTTTCGTCGACCTGGGCCTGGGCGGCGTTGACCTCGTCCATCTTCGAATCGATCTGCCCCTGCAGGTTGGAAAGCTGCTTCTCGCGGGAATCGAGCGACTCGGACCTTCTGTCGAGCGACTCCTCGCGCTGCGTCAGACGGCTTTCGGCCGCGCGCACCTCGTGAAGCCGGTCCTTGCTCTCCTCCTCGATCTGCTGCTTGTACTTGAGGGCCTGGTCCTTCGCCTCGATCTCGGCCTCTTTGCGGTACGTCTCGGCCTGCTTCTTCGCGCTTTCCACCAGCTCGCTTGCCTCGGCCTGCGCCCTCTGCCTGACGTTTGCCGCCTCGTTCGCGCTGCTTTTCTCCCTGGATTTCGTTATGAAGAACATCGCAGCCAGCCCGATCGCCAATCCGACGACGGCTGCAATCACAATGAATGCTTCCATCTCGTACCTTTCCTAATGCCATTCGGCGGTTTGTTTTCTAAATAAAAAAGTTGGCATACGCCAACATGAGAATTCGCACTCGCGAGATAAGAGAATATTCGGTTTTGTATATTCAAATACCCTTGGGTACAAATTACTCAAGTCTCAACGATTATAGCGCAAAAAGCTAGCCTTCGCCTTCGACGAACAGGTGCGAGGCGGTGGCGGCGACGGAAGGCGCGTACCCCTTGGAAACGAGCTTGCGGTAGGCTGCGCCCCTTTTGTCCTTGGCCCTCGAAGGATGCCGCGACAGGAAGTCGATGGCGCGTTCGAGTTCGGCCTCTTCCCCGGATTCGAGGTGTTCGTTGTAGGACTCGAGACCGTAGACGTCCACCCCCAGGGACTCTACTTCCTTCAGGGCGAAGCGAAGCCCCTTGCCTGACGCAAGCGTGGACCTGACAAGGGATTCGGAGTAGCGCACGTCGTCTATGGCGCCTATGCGGACGGCCTTGTCGATGGCATGGTCCACCGAGGATGCAGGATAGCCCGCCTGTTCGAGCTTCCTTCTCATCTTCGCTGTGGACTGCTCGCACGCGGAGACGCTTCGAACGACCTTCTCGAAGGCCAGCCTGTCGCATTCCTCCTGGGAGAGGCCGGAGAAGTCTTTCCTTCTGATGAACGTCATGCATGCACCCTTTTCCGCAATAGCCAGCAGAAGGCGGCCTGGGAACCATGCGCCTCAGGCCGCCTTCCGGATGCGTTCTACTTCGACGCCTCGGCTGCTTCCTCCGCGGCAGGAGCGGCCTGCTCGGCTTCAGATCCCGCGACGGGAGCGTTGTAGAAGCTGCGCACCTTCGCCTCGATTTCCTCCCTGATGTCGGGATTCTCGCGCAGCGTCTGCTTGGCGGCCTCGCGCCCTTGCCCAAGCCGTTCGTCGCCGTAGGTGTACCAGGCTCCGCTCTTCTTGGCCACGCCGCAATCGACTGCCATGTCGACGATGCATCCCTCGCGGGATATGCCCTCGCCGTACATCAGGTCGAACTCGGCCTGACGGAAGGGTGGCGCCACCTTGTTCTTCACGACCTTGGCGCGCACCCTGTTGCCGATGGCCTCGCCGTCCTGCTTGATGGAGTCGATGCGGCGAATGTCGATGCGCACGCTGGAGAAGAACTTCAAGGCGCGGCCGCCCGTGGTGGTTTCGGGGTTGCCGAACATAACGCCGATCTTCTCGCGGAGCTGGTTGATGAATATGCACGTGGTGTTCGACTTGGAAAGCGATCCCGCGAGCTTCCTAAGGGCTTGCGACATGAGCCTTGCCTGAAGGCCGACGGAGGCGTCGCCCATCTCGCCTTCGATCTCGGCACGCGGCACGAGAGCCGCCACCGAGTCGACGACCACGCAGTCGACGGCCCCGGAGCGGACGAGCATGTCGCATATCTCGAGGGCCTGCTCGCCGGTGTCGGGCTGGGAAACCAGCACCTCGTCGATGTCTACGCCTATGCGTGCGGCATACACCGGGTCGAGCGCGTGCTCGGCGTCGATGAAGGCGACGATGCCCCCTTGGGCCTGCGCCTCGGCGAGGATCTGCAAAGCAAGGGTGGTCTTGCCGCTGGACTCGGGGCCGTATATCTCGATTATTCGGCCGCGCGGGACGCCGCCGATGCCAAGGGCTATGTCGAGGGGAAGCGCACCTGTCGGAATGGCGCCGATGGTGAGGTCGGCGCCGCCCTCCCCCAGCTTCATTATTGACCCTTTGCCGAACTTCTTGTGTATCTGGTCGGTTGTGCTCTTCAGGAGCTCTTCCTTGGTCTGGCTCATTGGTTCTCCTTTTTTGCTGCATTCGTCCTGCAAGCACAATTATACGAACATATGTTTGCAAGTCAATAGACGAATGCTTTTCGGGCAGTCAGCGAATCCGGGTTCGATGCAATGTTAGCGCCGCC
>CBCTKQ010000078.1:0-7915 GCA_965147515.1 uncultured Eggerthellaceae bacterium
CACCCCCTTTGATTGGTTTTTTTAACGGGGTCCTAACGGGGCACCACCTGGTGACTTTTTTTTGTTCAAACAACCATTGTTTTTTCTTTTTTTTGAACTAAAACCACGTCCCCTGTTCAATCCGCTTTTGACGCACCAAAAAAGAAGGCCAGCTGGATAGCTGGCCTTCTTCATGCTCGCATCAAAGCGACTCTGCGGCACCACCGCTGGAGTCGGTCCCGCCTCCGGTCGAACCACCGCCGGTTTCGCCTCCGGCTCCTCCGCCCGTGGAGCCTCCTGTGTTACCGCCGGTGTTTCCTCCGGTGCTTCCACCTGTGTCACCACCTGTGGAGCCTCCTGTGTTACCACCTGTGCCGCCACCAGCATCGCCGTCGGTGTTCGTGCCGGAATTCCCTCCCGTGCCCGAGCCATTGCCGGTTCCGCCCGTGCCCGTGTTGGGCTTCTTGGTGCCGCTGACGACCTCGTCGTCGTCCTCGAACAACAGAGTGTTGGAGGTGTCGACCTTGTTGTCGGTAATGGCAGGAGCGGTCTTGTTGGACGTTATCTCGCTGTAGTCCTTGCCCTCCTTGAACAGCTTCAGCATCTCTTTCGTCTTCTCCTCGTCGTTGATGACAAACGAGATGCCGTTAATCGACTGTGTGTATGAAGGCAGCATGGCGTTGTACATCGTTACCTCGTCGGAGTCGGCGAACTGCTGCGCCAGCCCGATGAGGTCGATGACGCCGATGTCTGTCGTGACGCATCCTGCGGCCGCCTGAACCACCGTAGGAATGTTGGTGATAGGCGTGGCCAGAACCTCATCCACTATGGCCTCGATCAGCTTGCGCTGATTGCTTGTGCGGATGAAATCGCCTTGCGCATAGTCGCGGTTGCGGGCGAACGTCAGGGCTTCGCCGCCGTTCAGATGCTGCGTGCCCTCCTGAATGACGTAATGGTTGCCGTCACCGTCGTCGCACTTCCTGTTGTCGATCTTCTCGTCCACCTCGACGGTCACGCCGCCGACGGCATTGACCAACTCCTTCAAATCGGTGAAGTTGACCTGGGCATAATGCGATATCTCCACATCAAGCAAATCCTCGGTGGCTTCGATGACGCCCGGAACCTGGCCGAACGCATAAGCGGCGTTGAACTTCTGCGTGCCGTAGTCGGGGATGTCGATCTTCGTGTCGCGGGGAATCGAGATCATGGACAGCTTGTTGTCGATGGGGTCCACGCGGACGACGATGTTGACGTCGCTGCGGGCCATTTCGCCTTCGTAGCGCTCGTCGGACCCGATGAGCAGCATGTAGAACACTTCGTTGAAGTTCGACTTGTAGCTGAGCGCCTCGTTGATCGCCATCAGCTCGTCGTCGGACTTGTTTCCCCTGTTCAGCTTGTTGGAGACGTCGTTCATGTACAGGGCGAACGCCGTGCCGGCGGCCAGAAGCGCCACAAGAATGGCCGCGAGCACGATGAACACCGTGCGCTTGCCGCCCTTCTTGGCAGTGGCCGCCGCATGGTAGACCTGGGCGTTGCGCGAATAGTCGCTCGCGTACTGCTGGCCTTGCATCGGGTTGTATCGTTGGGACGTGCGTCTGTTGATGTCGTTTATGCTTCGTTTCGTCGGCATGGAACCGTTTCCCCTTGCTGTCTGGATCGTGCGCGTCGCTTCTCCCGGAGGCAAGATTCGCGCCCTTTGCGAGAGCATTGTTTCGGAACAGTTTTCAAGCTATGAATTATAGCAAGCATGCCCACGTCAGGGCAATGATTCGGGCAGCCGGGCATGCAATTATGCAGACGGCTCCACAAGGTTCACAAAGCTGTCGAGCCCGTACTCCCCCGAAAGCCGCACGCGGCTGAGCGCCATGGGGTTGTCGCCGACGTGGACACGGTCGTTCTTCACGGTGTACGCACAAAGCACCCCGGCGTCGTCGAGCGCGGCCCAGGCGGCCTCGTTGTTGTCCCCGAAGGGGTACGCCATGGCCACGGCGCCGTCGCCTCCGGTCACCTCGTTCGATGCCATGATGTCGTCGTAGATCTCCTGCTGCGAGAGCGCGTGTATGATGCCGCCCTTTCCCACGTTGCTGCCTGCGCGATGCATGTCGTAGGAATGCGACTCGAACTGCACGAACGGGCTGGCGTACTCGACAACGTTCTGGGCAGCATCCTTTGCGACAACGAACGAAGTGGCAGGCACTTCGTACTCCTCGAGCACGGGAATGCCATGCTTCAGGAAGCCCGCCTCGCCATCGTCGAACGTGAGGATGACGCTCTTGGCCGGAAGGGTGTGTGTGCCGTCCACCCACGCGCGCAGCTCCTGGTGCGACGGGAAGTAGAAGTCGTTGTCGCGCAGGTAGGCGCACTGTTCGGCCAGCTTCGTGTCCAGTATGTAGTTGTTGTTCATGTCGGCCGGCACGTCGTCTGCGGAATAAACGTAGTGGTACATCAGCACCGGAACGTCCTGCGCGGGAGCGTCGAACGAGTTGACCACGTGAACGTTGCGCTTGGCCTGCGCCTTCGCGCCGTCGGCGGTGGTGGCGGTGTAGGTGATTTCGTAGTCGCCCAGCGCGTTGGAGTTCACGGTGCCGGTGGTTTCCACCGACGAGGTGATGTCGCCCGCGTCGGGGTCGACCGCATGACACCCCGCTTCGATGTATTCCTCGCCCTTCAGGACGTAGGTGTCGCGGTCGCCCGCGATCGTCATGACCACGTCGTCTGCAGCGACGACGGTTTCCGCAGGAAGCGCCTCTGAGAAAGTCGTGCTGGCCATGGGTTCGGCCTGGCCGCTGGCCTGCTCGGCCCCAGAGCCGCTTCCGTTGCCAAACGCGAATGCCATAACGGCGGCCGCGGCCGCGATTGCCGCCACCGCGATGACGGCGGCTGCGATGTAGGGCGCCTTGGAACGCCGAGGCCTGGCGTTTGCGGCCGCGTGCGCGTTTCGCCCTGCACCATTCGTTGTCCTGTACGTAGGCATATGGTTCCTAGTTACAAATCGTCCGGAGTGACCGGCTTCCAGCTTTCGTCGGCCATGATTCTACGCGCCTCGCGCCATCCGTCGAAGAGGGCAAGCGCGCCCTCCTTCAAATCCCCACGGTCGACGGCGAGAAGGCGGATGGCCTCCTTGGCCGCGCATGCCGCGGTGCCAAGCCCGAACAGCAACGGGTTGTAGTCGCCCTGCAACTGCATGTAATGGGCCATGTGCCCGCGGTTGCGCATGACGTGCCGGCGCGTCATGTTCGACGAGCCGTTCAGCTGCCGCACCCCGCTTACCTCCCAGTGATGGATGTCGCGCGTCCGTTGCAGGATAACATCCTGCACCACGGCCGATTCGCCGACCTTGCTGGCAAGGTACCCATAGACGCAGTCGTCCCAGTAGATGAAGAAGCGCGCGTCAGGCGGACCAAGCTTCTCGACGATTCCGCGGCTGAAAAGGCCACCTTCGAAGCACATGGTGTTCGTTGGCTTGTACCCCGACCCGTCGAACCCGGAAGGCGCCAGCGGGTTGTACATGCCTAACGGCTCGATGAACTGGTACTGCCAGTAGAACGGGCCGCCGTCGTAGTCGAGGCGCGAGCCCTGCACCACGTCGAAGGGGCCGGCCCACTTCGAAAGCTTCGCGACGGCGTCGGGCATCACGGTGACGTCGTCGTCCATCAGCCAGAACCATTCGGCTCCCAGGCGGTAAGCCTGCCGCACGCCCTCGGCAAAGCCGCCGGCACCGCCCGTATTTTCCGACATGGGCACATAGACGAACGCATCCACGCCCTCGGGCCACGGCACGGCCGTCAGCCCCTCGCCGACCAAGCGCCGGTGCAGCTCGACCACGGCCGACGTATCAGCAGAGTTCTCGTTGTCCACGACGATGACGCGCCAGGGCGCATCCTGCAGGTACAGCAACGAATCAAGCAGCTGGTCCAGCAGCTGCTGGCGCTTGTAGGTGACTATGACTATGGCAAGTTTTTCCATACAGAGATTCTAGCATCACACGCGCGGTATAATTGCTGGTGCGTTTCTGACGGACGACCTTGGGGGCTTGCTGATTCTTGCTTGAATGGATCGAATGCGGCATCGTGCTGTTGGTGGCCATAGCCTCCACCATCGCGGCCACCCCCCTTGCACGCAAGATCGCAGTCGCCTGCGACGCCATCGACTATCCCGACAAGCGACGCGTGAACACCAAACCCATTCCACGCATGGGCGGGGTTGCGATGTTCGTCGGAATCGTCGCAAGCGTCATCGTCATCGACATAGGCGTGCTGTTCTTCGGATGGGTGAACCCGTTCTCCTCCTCGGCGAGCGGCCGCGTCGACTTCACGCTTGTCGCGTTGGGCATCGCATTCATGTTCATCGTGGGCGTAATCGACGACATTTCGGGCCTGCGCGCCCGATACAAGCTGCTGGGCCAGATCATCGCCGCCTCCATCGTGTCGAGCTCGGGCCTTCTTTTGCAGAACATACAGAACCCGTTCGTAGAAGGCGGCTTCATCGAGTTCGGATGGATGGCCTACCCCATAACCGTCATCTACCTGGTGTGCTTCGCGAACATCATCAACCTGATCGACGGGCTGGACGGCTTGGCGTCGGGCATATGCGCAATATCGGCCGGGACCATATTCGTGTTCGCGATATTCGCAGGCCGCGCTGGTTCGGCGATACTCTGCGTGATCATCGTGGGCATATGCCTCGGCTTCCTTAAGTTCAACCACCACCCCGCATCCATATTCATGGGCGACTCTGGGTCGCTTCTGCTGGGGCTTTCGTTGGGCATAGTGTCTCTGCTTGCCGTGGCCCGCTCGACGCTGATAATCTCGCTGCTGGTGCCCATTCTTGCCGCAGGCGTGCCAATAATGGACACAGCGGCAGCGATCATACGCCGCACGAGGGCGCATCAGCCCATCGACGCGCCCGACAAGGGCCACATCCACCACCGCCTTCTGGCCGCGGGGTACACCCAGGAATTCACCGTGTTCATCATGTGGGCATGGACGGCGATGCTGGCCGTGTGCGGGATCGTGCTGGCGGAGTCGGACGGAATGGCGCGCGTGGTTGCCATCGTTCTCGCCGCGGTGATCACCGGCATTGCCATCTACAAGCTACGCCTGCTTGACCCCGTGCTGAAGCACTACTACAACCCCCGCAAGAGCAAGCAGCAGCGCCAAGAAGAGGAAGACGCCGAGGTCATGAGGCGACTGGAACGCGAATCGGGCGTAAGCCGTTCTGCGAACCTCCCACGCGAGCGCCGCGTCCCGGCAAGCGAGCGTCGCGTCCCTGCAAACAACAGCCATGAAGGCTCCCGCAGCCAGAACATAAACAGGAGGCCTCGATGACCGCCATTCCCACAGTGAAGATACTCGTGGCATGCCACGGCGAAGATGTCTTCGTTCCCGAACTCGAATCGCTGGCTCCCATCCAGGTCGGCTCCGCGTGCGCCCAGAAGCGTTTCGATGGAATGCTGCACGACGACGAGGGCGACAACATCTCAGGCAAGAACGCAAGATACTGCGAGATGACTGCCCTTTACTGGGCTTGGAAGAACGTGCCCAAGGGAGACGCCGACTACGTCGGACTGTTCCACTACAGGCGTTACCTGTCATTCTCGCCGGAGCGTTTCAAGACGAACTATTTCGGAGAGGCGATCTTCGACCGCCTCGACGAAAGCACGCCCACTGAGCTCAACCTGACCGACGAGGCCATCGCGGAAGCCGTGAAGGGCTACGACGTCATCACCTCCGGGCGAGGGGCCTTCGTCGGGAACCCCACCATGGAACAGCAATGGAACGAATCCTGGCAGAACAACCCCGACGATCTTCGCCTGCTTAGAGAGATCGTCGAAGAGATATCCCCCGCCATGATTCCCGCCTACGACGAGTACATGGCCTCACGCTCCGGCTACTTCTGCAACACGTTCATCATGCGCCGCCCCGTCTTCGACGACTACTGCGAATGGGTGTTCGACGTGCTGCAGGAACACGAAAAGCGGGCGGACTACTCGTCATATGACGCGGCGCAGTATCGCGTAAGCGGCTATCTTGCCGAGCGTTTGACGGGGGTTTACATCACCTACCTTGAATCGAAAGGGGCGTCGGTGAAGGAGCTGCAGCGGGTCTTCTTCGAAGATGCGAGCAAGCCGGCTGAAATCAGGCCCGCATTCGGGGAAAACGCGGTGACGCTCGTTCTGGCATCCGACGACTATTATGTCCCCTACTTGTCGGCCCTTCTGCAATCCGTCAAGGACACTTCATCGCCCGAACGCGAATACGACATCATCGTGCTGACGCGCGACATCAAGGCATCCAACCAAGCGCTGCTGAAGCAGCAGATAGAGCAGAAGAACGTCTCGCTTCGCTTCTACGACGTCAGCCCGCTGATGCGCGACTATGCCGATGCACTTGACCTGCACGGGCATTTCCAGATAGAGACCTATTACAGGCTGCTGATGCAGGACGTGCTCAAGGACTGGAACAAGGTGCTGTATCTGGATTCCGACATGATCGTATGCCGCGACATCGCGGAGCTGTTCGACGCTGACATAGACGGCTACCTGCTTGGCGCGGTGCGCGACGCCGACACCGCCGGCCTGTACAACGGCTACAACCCGCAGATGAAGGCCTACATGGACGACGTGCTCGGCATCAGCGACCCATACGGCTATTTCCAGGCGGGAACGATCCTGTTCAATCTGGACGAGTTCCGCAAAACGTTCGACACCTCCGGCATCTTCGACTTCGCCACGTCTAAGGAATGGAAGTTGCTCGACCAGGACGTTTTGAACTTCATCGCGCAAGGATGCGTGAAGTACGTCCCCATGGAATGGAACGTGATGACCGACTGGCGCGGAATACGCGTCAAGGACATCATCGCCCGCGCGCCGAAATGGATGCGCGACGAATACCTGGAGGCGCGAAAACATCCCGCCATCATCCATTACGCGGGACCTGAAAAGCCCTGGAAGGACCCGTCCTCCGACATGGCGGATGCGTTCTGGGAAGAGTCCAGGAAAACCCCGTACTACGAGGAAGCGCTCGACCGCATGCTTTCCCAGCGGAAAGGCGGAGGCTTGGCTGGAATCCTAAAGCGGGGCATCCCCGACGACCTGTGGGAGCAGCTTTATCCCGTGTACCAGAAGCTTTTCCCCGACCGCACGCGCCGCCGCGAGGTCGTGGCATACATCTACCGCAAGCTGGTGGCGGGAAAGAAGCAGTAACTAGTCCTGGCTGTTGGCCTTGTCCAGGTAGTCCTTCCAGAACTCGACGCTCGTCATCACCGGCATGGCGTCCTTGTATGCCTGAGCGACCTTCTTGCCGTTCTTCGCGTAATCGGAAATCAGCGCAACCACACGCTTCCTGATGCGCGACTCACGCTCCTTGTCCATCACGCGAACGTGAGCGCGCGAGCCGTCCCTGCTGCATGCGACGATAACGCGGCGCGCGACCTGGTCGTACCCCGGCAATGAGGAAACGGCGCCGTAGTATGCGGTTCCCGGCTTGTCGGAAAGCAACGCGTCGGGGAGGATGTGCTTGTCGTAAGGCAACGTGCGCAACAAACGTAGCGTCTTGGTCAGCATGGTGGGAACGTCGAGCCGAAGCATGTTCATATTGGGCCTGAACCCTCTCAAACTCTCCTCGAGTTCCGGATGCTCGGCAATGGCGGCATCGATTGCCTCGTCCAGCGGAATCAGCTTCTCGCAACGGGCGTTGTTCTCCTTTAGCTTGCGCTCGCCGTTTGGCTCCATAATAACCCGAGGACCCCTCATGTAGTCTTCCAAGCCCTCGAGGATCATCTCGGCGTTTTCGTATCCTAGATTCCTATTGAACAGCAAGACCATCCTGGCGGCGCGCATCACGTGAGGCGTCAGGTTCACGTCCGCGCTGCACGTCATCACGATGGCGAAGTTCCTCATGTACTGATAGCCATCGACCGACGCGCGATAGCGGTC
>CBCTKQ010000079.1:0-7902 GCA_965147515.1 uncultured Eggerthellaceae bacterium
TGGGCCACCAGGCCGAGGAACTCTCGCTCGCTCTTCAGGCGGTTGGCCTCGGCGACCGACATCGGCGCGCGCATGGCCCTGCCGGCCTGCGGAAGGCGCGCCTGGCTCTGCTGCCGCTGCGAAGGTTCCGTTCGCGCGTTGCCTTCTTCCTGCGCGTCGTCGTATCGCCTCGGAGGCTTAAGCTTCGCAAGGCGGCCTATCACGTCCTCCTCGTCGAGCTTGAGCATGAACGCTATCTCCTTGGCGTACTCCTTGGCCATGATGGAGTCCTTGATGGGCGCGAGCACGTCAAGGGCGTCCATGAGCGCAGCGGCGCGTCCCTCAATCGACGACATGTCGTGCCGTTCGAGCCTGCGCTTTATGCCGAACATAATCAGCGGCTCGGCCGAATCGACCAGCGCGCGCATGTCCTCGGGCCCGTGGCTCGCAAGGTATTCGGCCGGGTCCATTCCGTCTGGCAGGCAAAGCGCGCACACGTCCATGCGCCGCGCGCCCGATTCTGGCGTGATGCTCTCGTCGATGAACTGCAGCGCCCGCTCGGTGGCCCTCTGGCCCGCGCTGTCGCCGTCGAATATGTAGACGATGCGCTTCCCGGCATGGCGCGCCAGCATGCGAACGTGGCTGCGCGTGAGCGCCGTCCCTAGCGCTGCCACCGCGTTCGACAGCCCCGCCTTGTGCATGGCTATGACGTCGGTGTAGCCCTCTGTGACTATGGCCGTGCCGGTGGACGTCATGGCCGCCTTCGCGAAGTGCAGCCCATACAGCACGTTCGACTTGTGGAATATGGGGGTTTCCTGCGAGTTCAGGTACTTTGGGCCATCGCCTTCCATTATGCGTCCGCCGAAGGCGATGACGTCGCCCTGCGCGTCGCATATGGGGAACATGACGCGGTTGAAGAACCTGTCGCGCACCCCGCCCGACCGCGACGCCACCGCCACGTTCGCCTCGACCATCTCGTCGGCCGTGAACCCCTTGCTGCGCAGGTGCGCCACCAGGCTGCCGCCTCCCGGCGCGAAGCCCAGCATCCATTTCTTGGGCACGTCGCCGCCTAGCCCGCGGCCCGACAGGTACTCGCGCGCCTGCGCGCTGCCCTTCCCCTTGCCGCGCATCAGCTGCAGATGGAAGAACTCGGCCGACTCGCGGCAGACGTCCTTCAGGCGCTGGCGCTTCGTGCGCGTGCGGCCGTCCCATTCCGACTCGGCTATCTCGATGTGGGCGCGCTCCGCCAGCTTGCGCACGGCCTCGGGGAACGACAGGTCGTCGAGCTTCATCACGAGGTCGAATGCGCTTCCGCCCTCGTCGCACCCGAAGCAGTGCCAAAGCTGCGTGGACGGGTCGATCTTGAACGATGGGGTCTTCTCCTGATGCAGCGGGCAGCAGGCCCAGAAGTCGCAGCCCTTCCGCTTCACCTGCGTGCGTTCGGCGACGAGCGCCACCAAATCGGTGGCCTCGCGCACCTTCTGCACGTCCTCCTGGCTTATCAGGCCCCTCGCCAAGCGCTTCCTCCTCTTTGTTATCATGTAGGAAAATCGTGTCTTTGAACAGTATAAGAGGTTTACCTCGATGGCATCCAAAACCAACGGCGAAATACCCTACATGTCCTTAAAGCCCGAAGTCGAGCAGGCCATACGCGCCGACCGCCTGACAGGCAAGCGCAACGGCTTCCGTTTCAACGACGCAGACGTCGTGAGACGGTTCGACCTGGAGCACGACCGCGCCACGCTCACCCGGCCCGCCTTCATGCGCGACGTCGAGAAGATAGTCAACGTGCCTGCCTACAACCGCTACTCCGGGAAGACGCAGGTGTTCTCGTTCGTGGCCAACGACGACATAACCCGGCGCGGGCTGCACGTGCAGCTGGTGGCGCGCGTGGCGCGCGGCATCGGCAGCCTGCTGGGGCTGAACACCGACCTGATAGAGGCCATCGCGCTGGGGCACGACGTGGGGCACACTCCCTTCGGGCACGCCGGCGAGCGCTTCCTGTCGAAGTGCTACCACGAGCGCACGGGGCGCTACTTCAACCACAACGTCCACAGCGTGCGCGTGCTCGACCAGCTGTATCCGCGCAACATATCGCTTCAGACGCTGGACGGCGTGCTCTCGCACAACGGCGAGTTCGCCAAGCAGCGCCTGGTGTGCGGGAACGTCCCCGACTTCGAGACTCTTGACGCCCGCGTGGAGCGATGCAACGAGGAGGAGTCCACCATCGCCACGCTGCGTCCGTCCACGCTGGAAGGCTGCGTCGTGCGAGTGAGCGACATGATCGCCTACGTGGGCAAGGACCGCTCCGACGCGCTTGCCATGGGCGTCATCGACTCCATCGACGTGTTCGACAGCGAGGTCATCGGCAAGGACAACGCGCGCATAATCAACAACCTGACAGTGGACATAGTCAACAACAGCTACGGCAAGGACCACGTGGCCATGAGCCGCGAGGTGTTCGACGACCTGAAGCTGGCGAAGCGGCAGAACTACGAGCTTATCTACTCGCGCGAAGGGATGCTGGACGACGCGTCGAACTACGTGGAGGAGATGTTCGGCGAGCTGTACGAGCGCCTGCTTGCCGACGTGCTGGCCGGCGACGAGGACTCGCCCATCTTCCGCCACCACATCAACAAGCTAGGGTCGGTGTCGCATTCGATCGACGCCAACAAGTACGCCTCCACCGAGCCGAACCAGATCGTGGTGGACTACATCGCATCGATGACCGACAACTATTTCATGAGCATCTACCAGAGGCTGTTCCCCGACCGCGAGAAGCAGATCCGCATGCGCGGCTACATGGCCTAGGGAATGCTGGCGCCGACTGAAGTCTACGCAGCCGTGTAGCCTTCGTCCTCCTGAAGGGCGTCGCCGTCGGCGGCGGCGGTGGCCAGCGCGTCGCAGCGCTCGTTCTCGGGGTGTCCCGCATGCCCCTTCACCCATTCGAAACGCACCTGGTGCGGCTCCATGGCCGCAAGCAGGCGCTTCCACAGGTCAACGTTCTTCACGGGCTTGTTTCCCGCACCCTTCCACCCGCGGCGCAGCCAGCCGTCTATCCAATGCTGGTTGAAGGCGTTCGCGATGTACTGCGAGTCGGTGATCATCGTGACGTCGCACGGCTCCTTAAGCTGTTCCAGCCCGCAGATGGCCCCAAGCAGCTCCATGCGGTTGTTGGTGGTCATACGGTATCCGCCAGACAGTTCCTTCTCGTGGCGCGATCCGTCGGCCCCATGAAAGACGAGCAGCGCGCCGAAACCGCCGTTTCCGGGGTTTCCGCGCGCCGACCCGTCGGAGTAGATGTCTACGTGCTTCACGTCGTCGCAAACGCAACGGAAGGCTGGTAGGACCCTACAGTGTCTGTATGAGGATGAAGAGCGGCGAGAACGTCAGCGACACGATGGTCATCAGGTTGATGAGGATGTTCATCGACGGGCCCGAGGTGTCCTTGAAGGGGTCGCCCACAGTGTCGCCCACGACGGCGGCCTTGTGCGCCTCGCTGCCCTTGCCGCCGAAGTGGCCTTGCTCGATGTACTTCTTGGCGTTGTCCCACGCGCCGCCCGCGTTGGACATGAAGATGGCCATCAGCATGCCGGTGGCCACGGCGCCCGCCAGGAAGCCGCCCAGCATGGCCGGGTTGATGCAGCCGATGACGATGGGGGCGACGAATGCGATGCAGCCGGGGACCATCATCTCCTTCAGTGCGGAGGTGGTGGAGATGCCGACGCACTTGTCGTACTCGGGCTCGGCCTTGTACTCCATGATGCCGGGAATCTCGCGGAACTGCCTGCGGACCTCCTCCACCATCGCGTGAGCCGCGCGCGACACCGCGCCCATGGTGAGCGCTGCGAACATGAACGGCATCATGGCCCCGATGAATATGCCAGCGACGATGAGCGGGTCGGTCAGCGACAGCTCGAAGCCGGGGATGTAGTGGTGCATCGTGGCCTGGTAGGACACGAACAGCGAGATCGCGGCCAGGCCCGCGGACGAGATCGCGAAGCCCTTCGCGATGGCCGCAGTGGTGTTGCCCACCGCGTCAAGCGCATCGGTGCGCTCGCGGACCTCCTCGGGAAGGCCGGCCATCTCGGCGATGCCGCCGGCGTTGTCGGCCACGGGGCCGTAGGCGTCGACGCCGATGGTGATGGCGGTGTTGGACAGCATGCCGGTTGCGGCCAGGCCCACGCCGAACAGGCCCACGACGATGCCGCTCTCGATACCGGCCTCGGCGGCAAGCGGGAACGCCAGGTTGCCGAAGAGAAACGCGCCGATGATGGCCAGTGCCACCAGGATGATGGGTGCGATGGTCGAAAGCATGCCCGTCGAGATGCCCTCGATGATGACGGTTGCTGCGCCGGTCTCGGCGCTCTCGGCGATCTTGTGCACCGGCTTGTAGTGGTCGGAGCAGAAGTACTCGGTGATCTTGCCTATGGCGATGCCGGCCACCAGGCCGCAGACGACGGAACCGAACAGCCACAGAGGCTCGGCGGTCTCGGACTGCGAGTTCCAGATGGCGAACAGGCAGAAGATGGCGACTATCTCGATGACGGCAGCGACGTACGTCCCGCGGTTGAGGGCCTTGTGCAGGTCGGCGCCTTCCTTCGTGCGCACGGCGAACAGGCCGATGATGGAGGTGATGATGCCGCAGGCGGCGATGATGACGGGGGTGACGATGGCCCACACCAAATCGCCCCCGATGAAGTAGCCGCCCAGCGCGCCGAAGGTGACGGCCAGGATGGTGGGGGCCAGGATGGAGCCGGTGTAGCTTTCGAAGAGGTCGGCGCCCATGCCGGCCACATCGCCCACGTTGTCGCCCACGTTGTCGGCGATGGTGGCAGGGTTGCGCGGGTCGTCCTCGGGGATTCCGGCCTCGACCTTGCCCACCAGGTCGGCGCCGACGTCTGCCGCCTTGGTGTAGATTCCGCCTCCGACGCGGGCGAACAGCGCCACGGCCGATGCGCCTGTGGCGAAGCCTTCGACCATGTCGATGTGCTCGTGCATCAGCTGCATGTCGGCGATGTCGACGCCGAACACCAGCAGGATGAGCCAGAGGGAAAGGCCCATAAGCGCGAAGGACGCCACGCAAAGGCCCATGGTGAGGCCGCTACGGAAGCTGACGGTGAGAGCGTTGGCCACCGATGCCTCTGCAGCGTGCGCAGTGCGGGTGTTGGCGCGCGTGGCAACATGCATGCCCACGTAGCCGGCCGCGGCCGACAGCACGCCGCCGGTTATGAACGCCAAGGCCGTCCACCAGGACAGCGCGAAGCCCATGACCACGGCCACGACGACCATGAACACGACGAGCAGCTTGTACTCGCTCATTAGGAACGCCTTGGCTCCCTGCTGGATCTTCAGCGAGATGCCGTTCATCTTCTCGGAGCCCGGGTCCTGCGCCAGGACCCACCTTCCCAGATAGGCAGCGACGAGGATGCCTATCGCGGCGCATATGGGCGCCATCCATGCGACTGCAGTGGTCACGTTTCCCCCTCATGTAGTGGTCTTGCAACGAAAACGGTAACGCGTATTCTAAACCAAACCCGCGCGCTTGCCGCGCAAAAGGAAGGGGCCGGACGACGACGCCTGGCCCCTTTTCCGCGATTGGCTGCGTTGGCCTTCCAACCGCTTCCGCCCACGCCTCTCGCGAGGGCGACGCGCGAAGGCGCCTCTCTAGACGACGCCCTCCGCCATCATGGCGTCGGCGACCTTCTCGAAGCCCGCGATGTTCGCGCCCATAACGTAGTCGCCCTCGTGGCCGTAGCGCTTGGCAGCATCGTCGATGGCGTTGAAGATGCTCACCATGATGGAATGCAGCTTCTCGTCGACCTCCTCGAAGGTCCAGGACAGCCTCTCGGAGTTCTGCGACATCTCGAGGCCCGATGTGGCCACGCCGCCGGCGTTCGCGGCCTTGCCGGGGATGAAGCACACGCCGTGGTCCTGCAGGTACTCCGTGGCCTCCATGGTGGTGGGCATGTTCGCGCCCTCGGCCAGCACCTTGCAGCCGTTCGAGACCAACGCCTTCACGTCGTCGAGGAACACCTCGTTCTGCGTGGCGCACGGAAGCGCGATGTCGCAGGGAACCGCCCACACGCCGCGGCCCTCGTGGTACTCCACGCCGTCCTTGCGCTTGGCGTACTCGGAGATGCGGCCGCGCTCGACCTCCTTGATCTGCTTGACCAGGTCGACGTCGATGCCCGCGGGGTCGTGCACCCAGCCGGTGGAGTCGGACATGGTGACCACCTTCGCGCCCAGCTGCTGCGCCTTCTGCGTGGCGTAGATGGCGACGTTGCCCGACCCGGACACGCAAACGGTCTTGCCTGCGAACGAGTCGCCCTTGCTCTTCAGGTACTCGTCGGTGATGTAAACCAGGCCGTAGCCGGTGGCCTCGGTGCGCGCCAGCGACCCGCCGTAGGAAAGGCCCTTGCCGGTGAGCACGCCCTCGAACACGTTCCTGATCTTCTTGTACTGGCCGAACATGAAGCCGATCTCGCGCGCGCCGGTGCCGATGTCGCCCGCAGGGACGTCGGTGTCGGCGCCGATGTGGCGCTGCAGCTCGGTCATGAAGGACTGGCAGAAGCGCATGACCTCCATGTCGGACTTGCCCTTGGGGTCGAAGTCGCAGCCGCCCTTGCCGCCGCCCATGGGA
This sequence comes from uncultured Eggerthellaceae bacterium, assembly GCA_965147515.1. Taxonomy (GTDB): domain Bacteria; phylum Actinomycetota; class Coriobacteriia; order Coriobacteriales; family Eggerthellaceae; genus MGBC163016. Next base: position 6,623 of record CBCTKQ010000079.1, read on the forward strand.
AGCGTGGTCAGGCTGTTCTTGAACACCTGCTCGAATCCCAGGAACTTGATGATGCCCAGGTTGACGGAAGGATGCAGGCGCAGGCCTCCCTTGTACGGACCTATGGCGCTGTTGTACTGCACGCGGAAGCCGCGGTTTACCTGCACTTTGCCCTGGTCGTCCACCCACGGCACCCTGAAGATGACGACGCGCTCGGGCTCGACGATGCGCTCGAGAAGCGATGCCTTCTCGTACTCGGGATGGGCCTCGATGACAGGTTCGAGGGACTGAAGGACCTCGGTGACGGCCTGGATGAACTCGGGCTGTTCGGCGTTCTTCTCCTTCACCATCTCGATGACTCGCTCTGTGTACTTCACGTTTCCTCCTTGACAACGGGATTCCGCGCAGGCCCGCAGGGAATGCGCTTTTCATCTGGAAGGGATTATATTGTCGGACGCGGCGCTCGGGCGCCTATTTAATGAAGTCGAAACAAAAGAGGGCGCGTGCGGGCGCCTCGGGAACGCGTGCGGGCGCCCCTGCGGCGCGGGAGGTCAGTCGCGGGCCCCGTCGCGGCCCGACAGCACGACCAGGAACACCATGGCTATTATCAGCACCAGGCCCGCTATGTCCCACGAGGTGATGGCGGTTCCCACCCAGGCCGCCGAGACGAACGTGCCAGTGACGGGCTCGGAGCAGGCGAGCAGGCTTGACCGCATGGGTCCGGCGTCGTTCACGCCCTGAATGTAGAGGAAGTACGCGACGAACGTGCCGACCACGGCCAGCACTGCGAACACCGCCCAGCCTTCGGGGGGAAGGCTGACATCGTAGGTCCAAGGGTGCGTGAACGCGCTGCAGACGAGCGCGCCTATCAGAAGCCCCATGCCGTTCACGATCGGGGTGCCGTAGCGCTCGAGCGGCTCGATTGGAAGGATGTTGTACAACGCCATGGCAAGCCCCGACACGACACCCCAGAAAATTCCCTCGGCCTGGGAGTGAAGGTTGGCCGGGTCTCCTTGGGTGGCTATGCAAACGACCCCGCATGCGGCGAGCACGATGCCTGCGGCCTCGCCCTTGTTGGGCAGCCGGCTTCCCTTCACGCACACGTATACGAGCACGAACACGAGGCAGAGCTGCTCCAACGTCAGGGCGGTTCCTGCGCCTGCGTATTGGATGGCATACAGGTAGGTGACCTGCATGAGAAGCACGCCGAACACGCCATATGCGACGAGCCGCACCATGGTGCGGGCGTCGTGCAGGAGCGCCCAGAAGCGCCTTCGGTCCTTCGCCACGGCCACAGCGAG
>CBCTKQ010000080.1:0-7891 GCA_965147515.1 uncultured Eggerthellaceae bacterium
GACAGTCCTCGAACCCCGTCTCCGCCAAAACCCACGCCGCAGCCTCGCAAGCGGACTCGCCGCGGATGCTTCCGCACCTTTCGAGCGCGCTTTCGCGGCCATCTCGGCCACTAGCCGGTTTCTTCATGCAGCAGGGAAAAGCAATGCTCTTTTTATTTTGTTTCGATTTGCATGCGATGTCTATAATTGAGTCTATTCGTCACTGATTCCGAAGGGGATGTTTACGATGGCTGACATAACCGAAGTCGATTTCATATGGAAGAACGGCGAGCTGGTGCCCTGGGCCGAGGCCCAGACGCACGTGCTTTCGCACTCGCTGCACTACGGGTCGGGCGTGTTCGAGGGAATCCGCTGCTACAAGGACCCCGACTCCGACAAGAGCTTCGTCTTCCGCCTGGAAGACCACATGGCGCGCCTGCACCGCTCGTGCAAGATAGCCGCCATCGACCTGCCTTACAGCATCGAGGAGCTCTGCCAGGCCACGGTCGACGTCATCCGCGCGAACAAGCTTCCTTCCTGCTACATCCGTCCGCTGGTCTACCGCGGCTTCGGAGTCATGGGAGTCGACCCCACGGGTGCTCCCATCGACGTCATCATAGCCTGCTGGCCGTGGGATGCCTACCTTGGCCCGGACGCGCTCGAGAACGGCATCAAGGTGGGAATATCCTCGTGGCGCCAGCGTTCCATCAATGCCATCCCTCCCGCCGTTAAGGCGACGGCATCCTACTTCAACTCGCTCATGGCCAAGCTCGAGGCCAAGGCACATGGCTACGGCGAGGCCATCATGCTGAACGAGGCGGGCCTCGTATGCGAGGGGACTGGCGAGAACCTGTTCGTCGTCCGCGACGACGTCCTGTCCACGCCCCCTCTTTCCGACGGCGTGCTCGAAGGCATCACGCGCGACAGCGTGATCGTGCTCGCCGAGGACCTGGACATTCCGGTCATCGAGGAAAGCCTCACGCGTTCGGACGTCTACGTAGCCGACGAGGTGTTCATGACCGGCTCGGCCGCCGAGCTCACCCCCATCGGCGAGGTGGACGACCGCAAGATCGGCAAGCCCGGCCCCATAACGAAGCAGCTTCAGGAGAAGTTCTTCGACGTGTGCTACGGGCACGACCCCGAGTACTCCGACTGGCTGACGGAAATCTAGGCCTGAGAATCCGCATGCGCCGCCCGGTTGGGCGGCGCTTTCTTTGGAACGCCAGCGCATGGACCACGTTTTCACATACGACACCACCCTTCGCGACGGCGAGCAGTGCGAGGGCATAAGCCTGTCGCTGGAAGACAAGCTGCTGATCGCCCGCAAGCTTGACGCCTTCGGAATCGACTACATCGAAGGCGGCTTCCCCGCGTCCAACCCCAAGGACATCGCCTTCTTCAAAGAGCTTGCCGCGCATCCGCTGCAGCATGCGAAGCTTGCGGCGTTCGGCAACACGTGCAAGAAGGGCGTGGCCGCGTCCGAGGACGCAGGGTTGCGCGATTTGGTTGAAAGCGGCGCGCGCGTGGCCACCATCGTCGGCAAGTCCTGGGACGAGCAGGTCACGCGTGCCTTGCAGACGACGCTGGAAGAGAACATCCGAATGATCGGCGACTCGGTGTCCTACCTGAAGTCGCAGGGCATGGAGGTGGTGTTCGACGCCGAGCACTTCTTCGACGGATATCGCGCAAACCCCGCATACGCCATGGACTGCGTCCGCGCGGCGCACGACGCTGGCGCCGACTGCATCTGCCTTTGCGAGACCAACGGCGGAATGCTGCCGTTCCAGGTGGAAGAGGTCGTTTGCATCGTCGTCGACGGTTTCCCTGGGCAGCAGTTCGGCATCCATTGCCACAACGACACCGGATGCGCCGTGGCCAACACGCTGGGCGCCGTGTCCAGCGGAGTGCGGCAGGTGCAGGGCACCGTCAACGGGCTGGGCGAGCGCGTTGGCAACACCGACCTTCTCACCGTGATCGCCGACCTCGAGCTGAAGATGGGGTTCGACGCAGTGGGGGAGCACGGTCTGCGAAGCCTTACCGAGGTGTCCAACTACGTGGCCGAGGTGGCCGGCGTGTCGGTGCCTGCCCATTACCCTTACGTCGGGCGCTCCGCGTTCGCGCACAAGGGAGGCCTGCATGCCAGCGCCATAGCGCGCTTCCCGCAGGCATACGAGCACGTGAACCCCGATGCGGTGGGCAACGGGACGCGCATGGTGGTAAGCGAGCTGGCCGGAAAGGCGTCGCTTCTTCAGAAGGCTGCGTCCATGGGGTTCGACATATCGGGCGACGACGTCGACATACAGGCCATCCTCGACGACATAAAGCGCCGGGAAGCCGACGGGTACACCTACGAGGTGGCCGACGGCTCGCTGGCGCTGCTCATCATGCGCCACCTTGGAACGTACAAGCCCGCCTTCACGCTGGAAAGCTTCCGAGTGATAGTGGACGACCGCGAGGACGTGGGGGCTCTGGCCAAGGACGCCGCCTCCGAGGCTACCATCAAGATCCACGTGGGGGACGAGCGCTTCGTCGCCACCGGCGAGGGCACAGGCCCCGTAGGCGCCCTGGACAACGCGCTTCGCATGGCGATACTCGAGGCGTACCCCGAAATCGCCGAGATCGAGCTTGTCGACTACAAGGTGCGGCTGCTCGACGAAAGCCAGGGAACGGGCGCCATAACGCGCGTTACCATAACCACGTCGGACAAGTACGGGTCGTTCGGCACCATCGCCGTCTCCGAGAACGTTATCGAGGCCTCATGGAACGCGCTGGTGGAGTCGGTTGAGTACGGCCTGATGCGCAGAAGGATGCTGGGGTGACCATGACAACCAAGAGCGACATACGCAGCCCCGAGGTCGACGACCTCCTGCATGTCTTGGCCGAAATGAGCGACGAGGACGACATCTTCGCGCTGCTGGAGGACATGTTCACCATCCGCGAGATCCGCGAGACCTCGCAGCGCCTGGCCGTGGCGCGCATGCTGGCAGACGGCAAGTCCTATGCGGCCATCGAGAAGGCCACGGGGGCGTCCGCCACCACCATCGCCCGCGTGTCCAAGTGCCTGGCCTACGGCGCAGGTGGCTACGAGAAGGCCATAGCCTTGTTGCAATAATCGTCTTTCGACGATGGGGCCGGGCATCCCTTTGTTTATCCCGGCGAAGTTACGAAAGTAACGGAATGGCAATGCAAGGAAGACGCGCCATCAACCTGGCTTGCTTCTAGCCGATAATGCGAACCCAAGGCAGTAATCTATCGCCAGACTCGAAAAGGGTGTTCCCCCTCCTCCCTTTTCCCCTCTCTCGGAGATCCGACGAAACGTCGGCTTCGAGGAAGCCCGCAAGGGCTTCCAGCCGGTCCGCAACCAAGCTGGACCGGCCCTCGAAAGGGGCGGCAACATCCCCGGCCGCCCCTTTCTTCATGTCTGCGCGACTTGAAGCGGAAGGATCGCAATGAGCAACGAAACGCCCGAACTTCTAGACGTGAAGCTTGTGTCGCCTGGATGGATGAACAAGTACCTGTTGACCTACAGGCTCCCCGATGGGAGCAACGTCGAATACGAAAGCGTGTCCCGCAAGGGCCTTGCGGAATACAGGTCTCGGCTGGAAGCGAACGCTGACGGACGCGGCGGCAGGCCCGAGAAAGCGGACGCCGTATGCATAGTCCCCGTGCTTCCCGACGATTCGCTGCTGTTGATCCGGGAATTCCGGTATCCCGTGAACGCCTGGGTGGTCGCCTTTCCCGCCGGACTCATGGAACCAGGCGAGACGTTGCGCGAATGCGTCGACCGTGAACTCATGGAGGAGACGGGGTTCAAGGTGCGCGAGGACTTCGACGGCGACCCGCTGATCCTCCTTCCACAGAGCGGGTTCTCGTCGGTGGGGATGTCGGACGAGAACGTCAGCATCGTCATCGCGTACGTAGAGCAGGCAGGCGAGGCAACGCCTCAGGGCGCCGAGCTCATTGAGGCGTTCGCGCTGGAACGCAACGACGTGGGCCGGTTCCTTGAGGAAAATGCCGACCTCATAGGCACCAGGGCGCAGCTTCTGCTGGAGGCGGTGCGGCGCACCAACGTGCTGAAGAAGCGCCTTGCCTTGCAGGACAACCCCATCACCAGCGAAGACTTCGCATAGCTTGGAACATGGTGGAACGCCAGGCCCGTCCCCTGTTACAAACAAGGAAAGGCGCCCCGCAGGGCGCCTTTCCTTGTTGCGTGGGTTTTGCAGCGGTTCTTAGAACACCTGGAAGGCGCTCTTCGGCGCGAAGCAGATGGGGCACTTCTCGAAGTCGTCGCCCTTGTGGATGTAACCGCAGACGGGGCACAGGTAGAACTGGCGGTCGTCCTCGGCGTCGATGTTGTTGTATGCGTCGAGGTAAAGCTCGGCATGCACGGCCTCGGCCAACTTGGCGCGGGTGAACACCAGCTCGGCAGCGGCGTTGCCTTCCTCCTGCGCGACCTTGATGAAGCTGGGGTACATGTCGGACGTCTCGTAGATCTCGCCCAGGGCGCCGGAGATCAGGTTGAGGTCGGTGGCCTCGCCGGTGGCTGCGGGGGCTGCAGGCGGGACGTAGTCGGGTTCGACCTTCTGGATCTCGGTGACCTCGAGCTTGATGTGGATCTGCTCGGCAGCGGAAGTGGCGGCGAACTGGCGCGCGATCTGGTCGTAGCCTGCGGCCTTCGCAGCCTGCGAGAATGCGGCGTACTTGGCGGACGCGCCGGTCTCGCCCTGCACTGCGGCCTTCAGGTTGTCAAGCGTCGTTCCGACCTCGGTCTGGCTGTCGGTGACGACGTCGAAGTTCGTCGAGTTCTCGGCATTCGGCATAACGTCGCGGACCTTCATTGTCATGTTTGGCTCCTCTCGTTTACGGTGGTCGCCTAACGCGTGTGCGCATTGCGGCTTTTGAACATTATAGGTATTGCAGGCGGCCTTTCCCTCGCAATACCACTAGAATGTGAAGAAGTTTTTGCGGGCCTCGCCCAGACCGTCCCATGGAAGGATTCAGCATGGAAACCTGCTCGGCATGGATGAAATACGACGCCTCCGACGAAGAGAGGCTCGAGGACCTGGCTTCGAAGTACCGCAGGTTCATATCCGAGTGCAAGACCGAGCGCGAGTGCGTGTCGCGCGCGATAGCCGACGCCGAGGCGAAAGGCTACGTGCCTTTGGAAGACATGGTGGCCGCCGGAGGCACGCTTCGGCCGGGAGACAAGGTGTGGGCCACTTCGCACGGGAAGGCCCTCGTGCTGATGCACGTCGGCAGGGCCCCCTTCGAGCAGGGCATGAACATCCTGGGAGCCCATGTTGACTCGCCAAGGCTTGACGTCAAGCAGAACCCCCTGTACGAGAAGGACGGCCTGGCCCTGCTTGACACCCACTACTACGGCGGCATCAAGAACTACCAGTGGGTGGCCATGCCGCTGGCCCTGCACGGCGTGGTGGCCAAGAAGGACGGCACGTCGGTGGAGGTGTGCATCGGCGAGAAGGCCGACGACCCCGTGTTCTGCGTCACCGACCTGCTGCCGCATCTGGGTCGCAAGCAGCTCGAGAAGAAGGGCAGCGAGGTCGTGGACGGCGAGGACCTCGATGTTTTGGTGGGCAACCGCGTCGCAGCCGTCGAAGGCGACAAAGATGCCGAAGGCGAAGCCGACGATGGCGAGGCGAAGGCCCCCAAGGACGCCGTCAGGAACCTGGTGGTGCAGATACTTTCCGACAAGTACGGCGTACAGGAAGAGGACTTCCTGTCGGCCGAGCTGGAGGTAGTCCCTGCGGGGCAGGCGCGAGACCTAGGGTTCGACCGCAGCATGGTGCTGGGGTACGGGCAGGACGACCGCGTGTGCGCCTTCGCATCGCTGGAGGCGCAGCTGTCGCTGGCCGACGAGGGCGCCCTGCCGCGCACATGCGTCTGCGTGCTCGTCGACAAGGAGGAGATAGGCAGCGTCGGCGCGACGGGCATGGAGTCGCTGTTCTTCGAGAACGCGGTGGCCGAGGCCATGGAGCTCGCCGGCGAAGGCGGGCTGGTCAAGCTGCGCCGGGCCCTGGCCGCGTCGTCGATGCTTTCCTCCGACGTGTCTGCAGGGGTCGACCCTGCATACGAGAGCGTCTTCGAGAGCAAGAACTCGGCCTACATGGGCCACGGGCTGGTGTTCAACAAGTACACCGGGGCCCGCGGGAAGAGCGGGTCGAACGACGCGCGTGCGGAATACGTTGCCCGCATACGCCGGGTGATGGACGACGCCGGCGTCACCTTCCAAACCGCCGAGCTGGGACGCGTGGACGCGGGCGGCGGCGGCACCATAGCGTTCATTCCTGCGCGCTACGGCATGGACGTGATAGACAGCGGGGTTCCGGTGCTTTCCATGCACAGCCCGTGGGAGGCCACGAGCAAGGCCGACATCTACGAGGCGTTCAAGGGATACCGGGCCTTCCAGCTGGGAATGTAGCCTGACTGGTTCAGGCCGCGGGCTTTACGGTCGCAGGCGAGGCGCACGATGTCTGACAGGAAGGACAAGTCCAGATACGCGCAGGTTGTCCAGTACAGCTTGATCGGCATAGCGGCCAATCTGCTTCTTGCCGGCTTGAAGGTCGCTGCCGGGCTCCTTGCCGGGTCCATCGCCGTGGTCCTCGACGGCGTCAACAGCCTGAGCGACGTGTTCTCGTCCACCGCGACGATAATCGGCGAGAAGATCGCCAACATGCGGCCCTCGCGCAAGCATCCGTACGGATACGGGCGCGTGGAGTACGTCACGTCCATCGTCATAGGGGCCGTGGTCCTGGCTGCGGGCGCGGTTTCCATCTACGAGTCTGTCGCGAAGATCGCCTCGCCCAGCGCCCCCGACTTCAGCGCGTTGACCCTTTCCGTGCTGGTGGTGGCGATGCTGGCGAAGGTCGCGATAGGCGTCGCCTTCGTCCGCAAGGGGCGCGCCATCAACTCCCAGCCCCTGAAGGCGTCCGGGGTGGACGCGGCCTACGACGCGGTGCTCACCTTCGGCACGCTGGCGTCGGCCTTGGTCTGCCTGGCCTGGGGGATAGACCTGGACGGATGGGTGGCTCTCGTCATCTCGGTCTTCGTGGTGAAGGCCGGCTTCGACATCGTGCGCGACGCCGTGGCATCCATCATCGGCGAGCGCCCGTCCGAGGAATGCGTGGCCAGGATCCGCGCGCTCATAGCCGAGCACGATGGGGTGCTTGGCGTGTACGACCTGATGCTGGACACGTTCGGCCCCGAGAGGACCATGGGCGCATGCCGCATAGAGGTTCGCGACGACATGCTGGCGAGCGAGATACACGAGCTGACGCGCCATATCTCCGAAGACCTGGACCGCGAGTGCCGAACCCAGCTCATACTGGGGATATACGCTGCCAACTCCACGGGAGCTTTCGCGGACATCCACAGGAAGCTGAACGAGCTGGTCGACCACCATCCCGAAATACTGCAGGTGCACGGCTTCTATGTAGACGAAGACACCAACCACATCGACTTCGACCTGGTCATAGACTTCGACCACGACGCCGACGAGCTGAAGGGACACATCTTGGACGAGATGAAGTCGTTCTATCCCGACTACACGTACAACGTGATAACCGACCTCGACTACTCTTGATGCACCGACAACCGGAAGTAAACGGGACGGTCACGCTTGATGGGGCCTCGCCCCTTCTCGCGCAAGGCGCGCATAGACTTGCTTTCGTGGCAATAAGTCAAGGAAAGGGGCCATGATGAAAGGCGATCCAAGGGTTATCGAACGACTGAATTACCTGCTCGAAGGCGAGCTTACCGCAATCAACCAGTACATGCTGCACTCCGAGATGTGCGAGGACTGGGGCTATGACAAGCTGCACCACAGCTTCAAGACCCGTGCCGTCACCGAGATGCATCACGCAGAGCACCTCATGGAGCGCATCCTGTTCCTGGA
>CBCTKQ010000081.1:0-7882 GCA_965147515.1 uncultured Eggerthellaceae bacterium
GAGCGCTTCGGGGTAATAAACACGGGCAACCCGAAGCACGCCGACATCTTCCTCGTCACCGGTTCCGTCAACGAGCAGAACATCGGCGTGGTGAAGGAGATATACGACCAGATGCTCGAGCCCAAGGTCGTCGTGGCCTGCGGCATATGCGCGTGTTCGGGCGGCATCTTCCACGACTGCTACAACGTCATCGGCGGAGTCGACCAGGCCATCCCGGTCGACGTCTACGCCCCTGGCTGCGCCGTGAGGCCCGAGGCCCTCATCGACGCGATAGTCGAGGGCGTCGCCGTCCTCGACCAGAAGGCGCAGGCCATGAAGTCGGGCGAGAAGCCGAGGGAGGACTAGCATGCAGTTCACGAGCGCATTCCACGACATGGCCGCGGGCACGATCCATGCAGACGCGCAGGCGCGTCTTTCGGACGGCTGGCGGTACGTGCAGATACTCGCCGTCAACAAGGACGACGGGGTCGACCTCGTCTATTCCTACATGAAGGACGGCTACCTCGACAACATGGTGGTGCGCGACGTCCCGCGCGGGGCGCACGTGCCTTCCATCAGCGACGTCTTCCTAGAGGCGTTCGTCTGCGAGAACGAGATACACGACCTGTTCGGCGTCGCGATAGACGGCATAGCCATCGACTTCCTGGGCAACTTCTACCAGCTGTCAACCGAGAAGCCGATGACTATTATCTCTCCCGAGCAGCTCGCCGAGAGGGAGAAGCAGCGCAAGATAGCTGCAGCGAAGGCCGCCAAGGAGGCGAAGAAGGCCGCCGAGGACGCAGGGGCCGTAAATGACGCCGGCGCACACGCCGATTCCGAGTTCGAGGCCAAGCTTGCCGCCATGGACCCCGAGAAGGCGGCCAAGGTGCGCGCGGCGATGGAGGCCAAGCGGGCCAAGCAGGCGCAGGCTGACGGAACGGGGGAGTAGCATGGGCAAGGCATCAGTGATTCCATTCGGCCCGCAGCATCCGGTGCTGCCGGAGCCTCTACACCTCGACCTGGTGGTCGAGGACGAAACCGTCGTCGACTGCATACCGCAGATCGGGTTCGTGCACCGCGGGCTCGAGAAGCTTGTGGAGACGCGCGACTACAACCAGTTCATATACGTCGCCGAGCGCATATGCGGCATCTGCGCAATGGGGCACAGCCTTGGGTACGCCGAGACGGTGGAAAGCCTGATGGGCGTCGAGGTCCCAAAGAGGGCCGAATACCTCCGCGTCATCTGGCACGAGCTGTCCAGGGTCCATTCCCACCTGCTGTGGCTCGGCCTTGCCGCCGACGCCTTCGGCTTCGAGTCGATGTTCATGCACTGCTGGCGCCTCCGCGAGCGCATCCTTGACATCTTCGAGAAGACCACCGGGGGCAGGGTCATCCTGTCGGTCGTGTGCGTGGGAGGCGTCGTTCGCGACATCGACGCGCAGACGCTGAAGGAGATAACCGCGGTGCTCGACGACATCCGTGGCGACTACGAGAAGATCGTGAAGACGCTGCTGACCGACACCTCCGTGAAGAACCGCACCGTCGGCGTCGGGACCATATCGCGCGAGGAGGCTGCAGCTCTCAGCATGGTCGGGCCGTTCGGCCGAGCTTCCGGGCTTCCCTACGATGTTAGGAGCTTCGGAAAGGGCGCCTATGGCGACCTGGCCGACTTCCAGCCCATCACGGACGACCAGGGCGACTGCTTCGCCCGCGTCAAGGTGCGCTGCCTCGAGGTGCTGCAGTCCTTCGACATCGTGAAGGAGCTTGCCGCCAAGATCCCGGACGGCGACATAGCGGTCAAGGTGAAGGGCAACCCCGCCGACGGCGCCCAGGCGTCCAACGTGCTCGAGCAGCCCCGGGGGGAGTGCTACTACTACGCGCGCGGAAACGGCTCGAAGTACCTGGAACGCATGCGCATGCGCACTCCCACCTCGCAGAACCTTGCGGGAATGACGGTGGCGCTGAAGGGATGCGACCTCGCGGACGTGAACATGATCATACTCACCATCGACCCGTGCATAAGCTGCACCGAAAGGTAGCGATATGGGTAGCTTCAGACTTGGCGGAATGACCTTCGGGTCGCTTTTCAAGAAGCCCGAGACGCTTCTGTACCCCTTCCAGAAGAAGGAGCCCTACGCTGGCCAGAAGGGACACGTCGTCAACGACGTTTCGGGATGCATACTGTGCGGGATCTGCCAGAAGACGTGCCCGTGCCGCTGCATCGAGGTGGACAAGCCTGCACGCACGTGGTCGATCGCCCCCTTCTTGTGCGTCCAATGCGGAAGCTGCGTGAGGGCATGTCCTACGGGATGCCTGTCGATGAGCCCCGACTACACGCCGGTCGCTGCCACCAAGTACTACGACGAGTTCCCGGTGCCCGAAAGGGAGAAGAAGGCGGCCGAGCCTGCCTCCTGAATCAAATGAGGTCTTTTCTTCACATAAGGCCCAGCCTTGTGCGAAGACTACAAAAAGAGGGTCCCACCTGCTAGAATCTAAGCTTCAAGAACAGGATTCGAAACACCGCTAGGCAGGTTGCGACTTGGCATTGGCTGCAGTCGAAAACAACGCAGACGAAGAGGTATCCAACAAGGTCCTGACGGCCCCGAACGTCATCTCGGCCGTCAGGCTGCTTCTCGTGCCTATCTACATGTGGCTGCTCTTCAACGGACACGACGTCGCCGCGCTGGTCCTTTTCTCGGTCGCTGCCCTCACCGACTTCGTCGACGGGCAGGTCGCACGGCGCACCCACCAGGTCTCGCGCCTCGGAAAGGTCCTCGACCCGGCCGTCGACACGGTCCTGATGTTCACCGGCGTGCTCTGCGTCGTGCTCATCGGAAGGCTTCCCGTCTGGTTCGCGGTGCTCATAATGGCCCGCGAGGCGTTCCTTCTCATAGGCGGGGGGGTCCTCATAAGGCTGTACGGCATCACCGTCCCCGTGATATACCCCGGGAAGGTGGCAACCACCCTGCTGTTCGTTGGCTTTGCAGGCATGTTCCTGAACGCGCCCGTCCTGCCTGGTTTGGGCTGGACCGATGCAGGCTGGCTTCCTGGGTTCAACGGCTCCGATTGCGCCGTCTGGGTCTGGTTCGTCTACGTCGGGCTCGTTCTTCAGGTCGCAGTCACGGTGTATTACTGCCGCCAGGCGTGGGCGAAGCTGTCCGAGCGCAGGAAGGCCAGGTAGCGCGATGCCGGGAAGGGACGGTGGAACGCAGAGGCGACGCGTTCCGGACTCCAGGCATCAGCAGCCGGCGAGGCCGCTCGACCCAGCCGCGCGGCCAAGGGGCGAAGGACGCAGGAACCCGCACGGGCCGTCGCGCCAGGACGCCTATCGCGGCAACGACCCCCGTCGCCACAACGTCGCATCTTATCCTCCCAGGCCCAACGGCCGCGCCACCGACGGCCGCCCGCGGACGGGAGGACGCGACGCGCAGCGCAGCCGTGCGCAAAGCGCGGCCGCCAACCCTCGCCGAAGCAACGCGTCCTTCAAACCGAAGCCCGCGCCGACCGCAACGCAAGGTGCGGTCGGAGGTGCCTCCAAGGCCGCGTCGTCTGCTGCTGCCGCAGCAGGCTCGGTCCTTTCGTCCGTCGGACGCGCGTATTCCTCGCTCTGGCGCAGAAGCAAGCCCGTCGCCGTAGGGCTCGTCGCGATCCTCGTCGTCGCGGTCTTCTCGCTCTTCTCCCTGCTCGCGCCGCATGACCGCATAGCCGACGGGATCCGGGTAGGGGAGGTCGACGTATCGGGCATGACCGTGGACGAGGCGGCTGCAGCCATAGGAGACAAGTACACGCAGCATCTCAACGCCACCACCGTCTACATCTTCGCCGACGAGGAGACGGCGAACTCCGCAGACGTCGAGCTTCAGATGATCCAGAACGAGGCGCTTGCCGAACAGCTTTCCTTCGAGGAAGCGCAAAGCAACAAGAAGCTCTGGATCGCCTCGGCCGAGTCCCTTCAAGCCTCCGTCCCTTCCAAGGACCTAGCGCAGGAGGCGCTAGACCTTGGCAACCGGCTTGGGATGCTGGGGCGCCTGGGGGCGTCGGAGGAAGACCTTGCGATAGCGCCCAGGGCCGCCTACGACGAGTCCATGCTGTCGGGGCTCGTGTCCGACATCAACATGGCGCTGGGCTCTCCGGTCGAGGACTACTCCCTATCCATCGACGGCGAGGACGTCTCCGTCGTCGAAGGCCGCGACGGAAGCCGGCTCGACGACGGCGAGTTCAAGGGCCGCCTTGACGAAGCGCTGCTGGTCGACGAGTCCGCGCTTCAGAAGTTCGTCGCCGACGTGCGTCCCGCCACCTACAAGATCGACCAGGGCGCAGCCGAGCTCGCGAAGTCCGCCATACAGGAGGCCGTGCCCGGCTCCGTCGAGTTCGTCTCCGAGGAAAAGACCGTGTCATTCGACCGGCCGACGCTCATGAGCTGGGTCGCCACCAGGGCAAGCCAACGCGACGGAGCGTGGTACCTCGAGCCATACATCGACGAGGTGAAGGCCTCCAAAGACATACTCGAAGCCGTCAACGTGCACTCGTTGGGCGAGGACGTGAACGTTTCCATCGACTTCGGAGACAAAGGCTCCATCTGGGTGAACACCAGCAAGGACGTCGCAGTCCCCAACATCGGAGGAGCGCTGGACACGCTCGACGGCGACCTCTTCGGCTCCTACAGAAACTCTCTGCAGCCGTCCTCCAGCAGCATCGACGGATCGATCGGGATAACCACGGACGAAGGCAGGTCCGCGTTCACGCTGGACGAGGCCCTGTCCTACGGGCTCGTGACCGAGTTCTCGTCGTTCACCACCCAGTTCGCGAACACGTCCTCCACCGCCAACAGGCGCGACAACATACACCTGGTCTCCGACGCCATAGGTGACACCGTGGCGAAGGCCGACGGAGGCAAGTGGTCGTTCCTCGACCACGCCGGCCCCATGGAGGAGGAAGACGGCTACAAGGACGCCGGGGTCATAGTCGGAGGCAGGTTCGAACAGGGTGTCGGAGGCGGCGTCTGCCAGGTTGCGACCACCGTGTTCAATGCAGTCTACCAAGGGGGGCTCGACATCGACGAGAGGCACAACCACACCCTTTACTCGTCCAGCTACCCTGCGGGCCTCGATGCTGCCGTATCATATCCGGGCCTCGACCTCATCTGGTCGAACCAGACGTCTTCCGACATCCTTCTGCGAACCAGCTACACCGATTCCAGCGTGACGGTCACGCTCGTCGGAATCGACCCCGAGCTCGAGGTTGAGACCGTCACGGGCGAATGGCAGGACGGCAAGAAGCACACCACGGAATACGAAGCGGACGAGAACCTCAAGCCGGGTGCGTCGTACGTCAAGACGGCGCCGTCCGACGGAACCAAGATCAACGTGACGCGCTACGTCAAGGACAAGGACGGCAAGGTGCTCGACTGGGACGCCTTCTCGTCGATCTATTCCCCCGTGGACCGGGTGATCGTCTACGGCGAAGGCAGCGACCTTTCTGAGATAAAGAGCAAGTACGTCGAGGAGGACGATGAATAGAGTCAAACCGATCGCCGCCGCAATGGCATGCCTGGCGCTGTGCGCGTCCATGATCCCTGGATCGGCCTTCGCAGAGGTGAGGAAGGGCGACCTCGTGGGAGGAGAGACCGTCGAGCAGCGGGGGATGCCTGCGAGCTCGGCGCCCGCCATCGCCGCGGAGCGTTCCATACTCGTCGACTCCGAAGGCAACGTCTACTTCGAGCGCTCCGCCGACGAGCATGCCCAGATCGCGTCCATAACCAAGATGGTCACCGCCATCGTCGCCCTGGAGGCAGCACCCTTGGACATGCCTGTAAAGGTGAGCGAGCGTGCGGCCGCCACGGGCGAGTCGACCGCGTCGCTGAAGACGGGCGACGAGATGACGCTCAAGGACGCGCTGGTGGGGCTCATGGTGCCTTCCGGCAACGACGCAGGGGTCGCCATCGCCGAGAACGTCGGCAAGCTCTTCGTGGACGACGCCAAGACCTCCGGGGCCGCCATTCTCGACGTCGACGGGAACCCGGTCGACCTTTCCTCCGACACCGCGCCTTACGACGCCTTCGTGGGGAAGATGAACGAGAAGGCTTCCCAGCTGGGGTGTTCCGACAGCCGATTCACCAACCCCCACGGGCTTGACTTCGCCGAGTGGGAGGACGAAGACCAGTACAGCACCGCCCGCGACGTCGCCGTCATCGCCCAGCACGCCATGGGAAACGAGACGTTCCGCGAAATCGTTTCGATGGACGAGGCGTCCATAACGCTCCAGCGGGGAGGCTCCGAGGCCACAAACAGGTTCGAGTCCACCGACGAGCTCCTCGGAAACTACGAGGGCGCGTGCGGGATAAAGACGGGAAGCACCGACAAGGCGGGGCTGTGCTTCGCCGGCGCCTGCCAGAAGGACGGCCGCTACCTGTTCGCCGTCGTGCTGGGGTCGACCTCCAACGAGCAGCGCTTCGAGGACGCGAAGTCCCTGTACGAATGGGTCGCTGCAAGCGAGACCGACTACGCGCTCGCCAACAGCGACCAGAACGTCGGCATGGAACTCGGAGGAGCATACGCCGAAGTGCCCGTCGTGGGCTACGCGGCGCTTTCCGCATGGCCCGACAAGACGGTGCCCGTGACGCTGGCCAACCCGAAGGCCAGCGTCAAGGTGTCGTCCATATTCGGGAACATCAGCCAGGACGTGAGCTTCTACGACATCCCAGGCGGCGTAGACGCGGGCGAGGTGGTAGGACACGTCGACTTCTACCAGAACAACGAAGTAGTGGCCTCCCAAGACCTCGTGGCCTGCGAAACGGTCGACGACCCGAGCTTCCTCGACTCGCTGGGAATGGGGTTCCGCAGCCTTGCGGGGTTCTTCACCGGCGGGGTCGATACGGCAGAGAGCGTCGTTTTGAACCAGACGCCGCTGCTCTTGAGCAAGAACTGACGAACAAGCCTTACAATTGATGGACGAACGTAGACTTCCCGAGAGGACGCCCCGCATGACACGCATTTGCCCAGTATGCCAGACCGAAGTGGACCAGGGTGCCTCCACGTGCCCGGTCTGCGGGTTCAGGCTCACAGAAAAGACGCAGGAGTTCAGCCCGGTGGTTCCCAAGGGAGGCGTCGGCGGCGTCGGCTCCGACGAAGACGCGCGGCCGGTGCTTCGCATGGTGAGAGGCCCCCAGGTCGGGCTCGAATACCCGCTCGAAGGCGATTCCATCACCATGGGCCGGAACCCCGAGTGCGACATCTTCCTCAACGACATGACCGTCTCCCGCGAGCATGCCGAGCTCGTCAGGCATGCCGATGCGTTCGTGATACGCGACCTCCACTCGTTCAACGGCGTGTGGGTCAACAACAAGACGGTGACTCAGCACGCGCTTCGCCCGGGCGACTACGTCCAGATAGGGAAGTACGACTTCATCTACGAGGAACTGCCGGCAGAGTAGGGGGCCACCGATGCAGCTCATGTCAGGAAACGAGGCCGTCGCAGCAGGGGCGGCAGACGCCGGCGCCACGATAGGGGTAGGCTACCCCGGCACGCCTTCGACCGAGACGCTCGAGTCGTTCGCGAAGATCGACGGCACGTACGCCGAATGGTGCACGAACGAGAAGGTGGCCATGGAGGTCGCCATAGGCGCATCCGCAGCAGGCGCGCGCACGCTTGTCACCATGAAGCACGTGGGCGTCAACGTCGCAGCCGACCCGCTGTTCACGGCCGCTTACACCGGCGTGAACGGCGGCCTTGTCGTTCTTGCGGCCGACGACCCCGGCATGCACTCGTCGCAGAACGAGCAAGACACGCACTACTACGGCGCCGCTGCGCACGTCCCGGTGCTTGACCCTGCCGATTCGCAGGAGGCATACGACTACGCACGCCGGGCGTACGACCTCTCCGAGGAGTTCGACGTCCCCGTGAT
>CBCTKQ010000082.1:0-7835 GCA_965147515.1 uncultured Eggerthellaceae bacterium
CGCCATGCCGTAACCTGGGTCGGCGTAGGGCATGTTGGGGTCGGCGTAGGGCATGCCGTATTGGCCGGGCATGCCTCCCATCTGGGCCGCCTGGTTGGCATAGATGTCCTGAGGGGAGGCCATGTTGCCCGGATTGAAGTATTCGTCGGGCGCCATGCCTTGCTGCGGCATGCCCGGGTAGCCCTGCTGCATGCCGTACTGGTCCCACCCTGGTGCGTAGGGGTTCGTCTCGTCGACGTATCCGGGCTGCCCATAGCCGGGCATGTATCCGTTGGGGTTCATCCCAGAATCCATGTAAGGATTCATGTTGTCAGGCATCTTCCGTCCTATCTGGGTTGTGTTGCGTTTATGCTGCGTTTCGATAGTTGGAAAATATTGTAACCCTATTGGGCCTCAAGCGCCACGCGGCCCCTGAAAGTGCGGTATATCAGCACATGGTAGACCAGCACGAACGGAAGCCCTATGCACAGTATGACGGTCATGCAGAACAGCGAAAGCTCGCTTGCTCCCGCGGACATCAGCGTTATGGCCGGCCCGATGCTGTCGGCGGACGCGTTCACCAGGTTTGGGAACATGCTGAACGCCACCAGGAACACCAGCGTCGCCGCCGCACCGCTTTGAAGCACGAACGCGACAAGGTCGCTGCGGCTGCTTTGCATGCGGTCGGCCACGATCGACGCCAGCATGCAGGCGGCGAACAAAACCGCGAACAGCATGCGCACGATGAACAGCTCGGACGCCCAGGCTATCAGCCCGCCGTACATGAACACCATGCACACGGTGGCAAGGATGAACAGCCCGACCGAAACCCATTGGGAAAGCGTCTTGACCTTGAGGGCCCTGGCGCGCAGGTCGGAGTCGATAGGGGCCTTGAGGGCCAGCCAGCATGCGCCGGCCGCCACGAACATGGCAAGCCCCAGAAGCCCGGTGAGCAGCGTGAAGGGCGTGATCAGCCCAAGCAGGGGCACGCCGATGTAATTGCCCTGCGCATCCATGGGGATCCCGGCGATCACGTTGCCGACGGCGACGCCGAACAGCAGCGCAGGAAGCGCCGACCCCAAAAAGAAGCAGACGTCCCACACCTTGCGCCACTTGGGGTCGCCTGCGTGGAACTCGAAGCTGACCGCGCGCACTATGAGCGCGAACAGCACCAGCATGATGGCCAGGTAGAAGCCAGAGAACGTGGTGGCGTAGGCGTCGGGGAACGCGGCGAACAGCGCGCCTCCCGCCGTGAGCAGCCAGACCTCGTTGCCGTCCCACACCGGACCTATGGAACGGCGCGCGATGGCCTTGTCTTGGTCGGTCTTGCAAAGGAACGGGAACAGCGTGCCCACTCCCAAATCGAAGCCGTCGAGGATGAAGTAGCCTGCGATGAGCAGGAAGATCAGGAAGTACCACAGGATTGCGAGCGCGCTCATTTCGCATCGCCTCCCTTCGCATCGCCATCAAGTGGCTCGATAAGGCCTTCTTCCACGTCGGGCGTGCCGGCGTTCGACTCTTCGACGTATTCCTCGAGTTCGACGTCGAGCTGGGCGTCGGATTCGCCGGATGCGCAGGCGTCGGATTCGCCTTGTTCGACCAGGCCCTTGAAGCTGATGTCCGCATCTGACGCCGCTGCGGCGACGGGACCGTCGTGCACGGGGCCTTCCGAAACGAAGCGGCCTATCACGCGGGCCCATCCGACGAACAGCATGATGTAGACCGCGAAGAACAGGATGAGTGTCACCACCAGCTCGAAGGGCTGCACCGAGGCGCTGGTCCCGTCGGCGGTGAGGAGCGACACGCCGTCAGGCGCGGAATTCGAGGGGTAGACCACGTACGGCTGGCGTCCGACCTCGGCGGTCAACCAGCCGGACTGGATGGCCAGAAACGGCACGATCGGCGAGAGGATCAGCACCCACTGGAGCCACTTCATCCCGGCGACCCCGCGTCCTGCCTCTATCTGCTTGCGGCGTCCGAATATGAGCGCCAGCAGCAGGATGACGCACAGCAGCCCGAACATGGCGACCATGAGGTGGTAGGTCTGGAACACGAAGTTCACGGGCATCTGGTCGACCTCGACGCCGGCGAACTGCTCGGTTTGGGCAAGCTCGTTGAGACCAGGGTACTCGGTATCCCAGGTGCCGGTGGCGAGGAAGCTCGTCCCGCCCGGTATCTCGATGGCGGAAAGCTCCTCGGACGACTCGTCGACAACGCCAGCCAGCGCAAGGCCTGGGACCTCGGTTTCGTACAGCCCTTCCATCATCGCCATCTTGGTGGGCTGCTCGTCCCACACCTCGTCGGCGGACGAATGGGCCGACGCAAGCAGGCATCCGGTTGACACGATGCCCACGAGCACGCCCGTGAACATCATCTTGCGGGCAGCGGCGAGGCGTTGCGGGTTCTTCTTGTGCATGTACCACGCGGCCACGGCTATGGTTACGAACGCGCCCATGACCAGAAGGCTGAGCACGGTGTGCGCGTACCGGGGAAGCGTGGACGGGTTGAAGGCCGCGGCGAAGAAGTCGGTGATCACGGCCTCGCTTCCGTCGGGCGAGATCATGGCGCCGGCAGGGGTCTGCATCCACGAGTTCGCGATAAGGATCCAAAGCGCCGACAGCGCCGAGCCCGCGAACGTGAGCCAAGCAGAAGCCACGTAGAGCGCCGGCTTGATCTTCTTGCGGCCGAAGATGAGGAAGCCTAGGAAGATGGACTCGAGGAAGAAGGCGAACAGGGCCTCGGCGGCCAGCGGGGCTCCGAAGATGTCGCCGACGAAGCGCGAGTAGGCGGCCCAGTTGGTGCCGAACGAGAACTCCATGGTGATGCCGGTGGCGACGCCTATGGCGAACGTGGCGGCGTAGATCTTCACCCACATGCGCGCCAGCGCGTCGTCTTCCGGGTCCTTCGACCTGAACGCGCGAGTCACGAAGATGGCCGTGATCAGGCCTATGCCTATCGTAATGGGCACGAAGATGAAGTGGTAGCCGGCGGTGAGCGCGAATTGGGCTCTGGACAGAAGGACTTGATCCATTTTCCTGCCTCCCCTTGTCCCGTTTCAATTACGTCTTTCGATTGTACAACTTATAGGGCTGGTTTCGGGGCATCGGCCCAAGGAAAAGCAACTGGTTCGAAAGGGCGGAAGGCCTGGGCGGCGATCCTGAGCGGTGGCCCCGTGTGGCAACCTTGGGAGGCGAGCCTAGGAGCTGAGCGCCATGCGGATGGCTTGGGTGTTCATCTCGGCGAACTGCGGCTTGACGCACACCGTCGCCGCTGCGCACAGTTCTTCCTCGGTGAAGGGAAGGCATCCCGCACGCACCGCTTCGGCGATCATGATGGAGTTCAGGACCTTGCGGTTTCCGCCAAGCGCGTTGGTGAGCGCCATGTCGTCAACGGTGAACAGGCGCGCCTGGCCCGACCCTGCCCCCTTCTCCTGGGCTATGTTGCGCACCATGGCGTTGTACAGGGCAAGCTGTATGCTCTCGACTATCTCGGGCACGTCGTAGCCGGACACGTTCAGCGTGGCCGACACGGGCTCGATGGGAGTGGTGGCCATGACGATGGTGCCCGAGCGCGCAAGGTACGGAAGCGCGCGGGAGGCCTCGCCGGGCTCGAAGGCGACGATTAGGTTCGCCGTGCCCTTGGTGACCATCGGGGAGTGGATGTCTTCGCCGTTGTTGCCCATGCGGACGTGCGACACCACGCTTCCGCCGCGCTGCGCCATGCCGATTGTCTCGGTGGTGCGGACGTTCCACCCCCGCGACGCGGCCGCGACCGCCAGGATCTTCGCCGCGAGCACCGTTCCCTGGCCGCCGACTCCTGCAAGGATCACGTTGATCATTCGCTGCCTTCTTCCAGGTCGATGAAGACCTGCCCCGCGAACAGGCCGTCGAGCGCCGCCTGGAGGGTGGCGTCAGGGGCCGGCGCGAAGGCGGCTTCTGGCATCTCGTCCCGGGCTTCGTCGAGCGCTTCGTCAGGCGCTTCGTCAGGCGCTTCGGAAGGCTCGCTCTCGTCCACAGACCCCTCCGCCGGCGACGGGGCGGCGTTGCCTTCTATCTTCGCATCCTGCTGCGAGCTGTCGGGGGCGTACTCCACCTCGCCGTCTTCCGACACGCTCCCGAGCGTCATGCGGGCGGTGCCTGCGTCCCTTCCGGCTTCGAGTTCCTTTACAGGGTCGAGCGACTCGAGTTCTTCGCGCTTGAACACCCGGATGGCCTGGAACGGGCACACCTGGGCGCACAGGGAGCAGCCGTTGCATTGCGACACGTCGATGCGCGCCTGGCCCCTCTTGCCGCTTTTCGCCCCGCGGGCCTGCATGTCGAAGCTTATGGCGGGGCACCCTATCTCGGTTATGCACTTCTTGCACCCCGTGCACTTGTGCATGTTCACGCGCGCGACGCGGTCGTTCTTCTTCAGCCAGATGCAGGGGCTCTGGAAGATGACGGCGGAAGGCCCCTGCACCTTCAGCGCCGTGATTGCCGCGTCGTCGGCCGCGCTGCGGTTCAGGGGGTCGGCGACGTGCACCGACTTCACGCCGAGCGCCTGGAGGACGCGCGCTATTTCGAGCGGGGGCACCTGGTTGCCCATCAAGGTGACGCCCGTTCCGGGGTGAGGCTGCATGCCCGTCATGGCCGTGGTGGAGTTGTCCAGCACGAAGAGCGTGATGTCGTGGTCGTTGTACACCGCGTTCGCCACGCCCGTGAGCCCGCTGGCGAAGAAGGTGGAGTCGCCGACGAAGGCGATGTTCTTCTTGGACGGGTTGGTTGCCGCGAAGCCCTGCGCCATGGTGATTCCCGCGCCCATGCACAGGCATGTGTCGACGGCGTCGAGCGGGTCGGCGTTGCCCAGCGTGTAGCAGCCGATGTCGCCGCAGAAGACCGCGTCGTCGCGCGACACGCCGATCTGGGCCAAGGCGCGCTTCACCGCATAGAAGCTTCCGCGGTGCGGGCACCCCGAGCAAAGCACGGGAGGCCTGGGCGGAAGTTCCTTCCCGTATTGGTACAAGGCCGCCGGACCCAGCACGCGCTCGACCATCTCGGAATAGGTCTTGCGCTTCTGTATGGCCGTGCGACGGGCCTCGAGGGCGCTTTCGTGGTGCGCCTCTTCCGCCGGGCGGCCGCCTTCGGCGACAGGCCCGTTGCCGTCGCGATGGCCGCACTTGTCGAAGAAGCGCGCGATACGCATTGCGATGTCTTCCGTGGAGTTCTCGCCGCGCGTGGAAGCGTCGCCCGTTAGCTTGCCGTGTATGGTCGGCGCAAGGAAGCTGTTCCCCGCGATCTTCAGCAGCTCCTCCTCGACGACGGAGTCGAGCTCCTCGAAGACTATGATGTCGGACAGCCCCTTGAAGAAGCGCGTGAGTATGCGGCGCGGAGCCGGGTAAGGGGTGCCTATCTGCACGAACTTGTAATCGGGCATGGGAAGCCCCGAGCGCTTCGATTCCTTGCGCAGAAGCGACAGGGCCTCGAGGGCATAGCTGGCGGAGTCGCCGCATGCCACTATTCCGAGCTTGGCCGACGACGACATCGCGCCGTCGTCCATGATGCCTTCCACCTGCCTGCCGTTCAGGAACACCGGGTTGAAGCATGCGAACTGCTCGTCGTAGCAGAACGTGTGGGTGATCTTGTCGAGGCGTTCCAGTATCTCGCCGTGGGCCTGGTAGGAGCGCCTTGGGAAGATGACCCATCGGTCGGGGTCGCGCACGAAGCCCTGCGAGCCGTCGGCCACGTAGCCGGGGACGTCGCGCATGCGAAGCGGAGGCCTTGCCTGCGTCTCGCCCTCGATGTCGAAGAACGTGGACGCGTGGCTGATGCGGGTGGTTGGGCGCACGACGACCGGCGTTCCGTAGCGCTCGGACAGGTCGAAGGCCGCCTTCATCATTAGATAGCCCTGCTCGGGGTTGGCGGGGTCGAGCACCGGAACCTTGGCGAACGACGCGAAGCGCCGCGTGTCCTGCTCGGTTTGCGACGATATGGGTCCGGGGTCGTCGGTGACGAAGAGCACGAGCCCGCCGCGCACGCCCACGTAGTTGAGCGACATGAGGGCGTCGGACGCCACGTTCAGCCCCACTTGCTTGCAGGCGAAGAGCGCGCGCACGCCGGACATCGACGCGGCAGCCGCCACTTCCAGGGCCGCCTTTTCGTTGGTGGACCATTCGACGTGCACGCCGCGCGCGGCCCCCTTCGCGTGCTGGCGCGCGACGGTTTCGATGAGTTCGGACGAGGGCGTGCCGGGGTATCCCGCCACGACGCCCACGCCCGCCTCGAGGGCGGCGTGCGCGAACGCCTCGTTTCCCATCAGGAGACGCTTTGCCATCAGGCTTCGGCCATTTCTCTCTTCATGTCCACTATGCACTGGCGCGCCTGATGCGCCGCAGGGTCGGCAGGCGCGCAGCAGTTCTCGTCGCAGACGACCTCTTGCGTGCCCGCGCCGATTATCTGCGCGGCCAAAATGGCGGCGTTCTTGGCGCCGTTTATGGCGACGGTGGCCACGGGAACCCCGCTTGGCATCTGCACCATGGAAAGCAGCGAGTCGAGGCCGCCGAGGTCGCTCGTCTTCATGGGGACGGCGATCACGGGAAGCGGGGTGAACGCCGCAACGACGCCTCCCAGGTGCGCGGCCTTCCCCGCAGCGGCTATTATCACGCGCATGCCGCGTATGTCGGCGGATTCGGCCCATTCGTGCACGACGTTAGGAGTGCGGTGGGCGCTTGCCACCTTCACTTCGTAGGGAATGCCGAAGTCGTCGAGCTGCTGCATGCAGGCCTCCATGACCGGCATGTCGGACTTCGAGCCCATTATGACCCCGACGAGCGGGCTTCTACCTTGCGTGTCTTGGGATCGTTCCGGATTCTGGTGGGACATTGCTCCTCCGTATGTTCGGTTCAATCATTGTACTATTCTTCAGCAATATTACGACGGCGCAGAGGAACAGCGGGGCGGCGTCGAGTATGGGGACCACATATCGCGCGTCGTAGACCGGCGCGATGATGCAGAACGCCAGCAGCACCAGCGCAGGCGCGAACAGCGTGGCGCAGTGCAGGCGGTTGCGGAAGGCCACGAACGCCAGCAGCGCCGGAAGCCAGAACGCGTAGGTCACGATCAGCAGCGGAAGGTCCAGCCCGGGAACCTTCGAGACGGCGTCGTACGCCTCGTCGAGCCCGTTGCGCAGCCAATCGAGCTCGTCGGGGTTCCACAGCATGTAGCGCTGGTCGTCGCCCATCTTGGTGTCGACGGTGACCATGCGTATGTTGATGGGCGCCGTGGGCGCCACGTAGAAGCCGGCAAGGCACATGGCGGCCCCGAAGTAGGAATCCGGGTGCCGAAGCCCCATGGACGCGTACGCCTGCAGGTAGCGCAGCAGGTCGGCGCGCGTGGCTTCGAGGTCGTAGCGGTACTTGACCGAGTCCTCGAAGTCGAACTGGTACTGGTCGGCCAGCTTGTCGTAGTCGAGCACGGCGCGGATGGCGGCCTCTTCCTCGGGCGTCACGTCGTCCGGGTAGTCGTGCACGCATCGCGCCGTCTGCTGGAACAGCGGGCCCAGGGTCTCCTGGGTTCCGCCTGGCAGGATGTTCAGCGCCGGGAACGCCACCAGCGGGAACAGCACCATGACCACCACGAGCGAAAGCAGCCCCTGCACCAGGAAGGATTCCCAGGCGGGCTTCATGCGGCGGAACGCGACGATGCCGACCACGGCCGAGGCCACCACGACGAACACGCCCGTCTTCTTCGTGAGGCACAGCATGAGCGCGCAAAGCGCGAACAGGGCCACGTTGCGAGGGCGTTCCATGCATTCTCCGCGCGTTCGGACGGCTTCGAACACCAGCATGAAGTAAGGCACGTAGAACAGTCCGAAGAAGCTGT